>JBIJBH010000477.1:0-2944 GCA_044345315.1 Lysobacteraceae bacterium | reverse complement strand
GTCCTAGGCCTCTAGACGAAGGGAGCATGAAGCGGGGTCGGGGATGCGCATCCGGGACGACGGTGCGGAGGGTCCGGGACCGCTGCGCCGGGCTGGAAGGCTCTGGGCGAACGGTCGGTGCCGACAGGCTGCTAGTATAGCCGGTCCCCCGACGACTTCGCCAACCTTGCCCAGACCGCCATTCAACGTCCCGTGTCGATGACCGAACCTACTCTCCCGCAGGCCGAGCCGCGCACCATTCCCCGGGACCAGCACGCGATTTCGCGCAAGGACATCAGTCCCAGCGCACTGCGGGTGCTGTATCGACTGCATGAATCCGGCTTCGCGGCCTATCTGGTCGGCGGCGCGGTCCGCGACCTGCTGCTCGGCGAGCATCCCAAGGATTTCGATGTCGCCACCGACGCCACCCCCGAGCAGGTCAAGCAACTGTTCCGCAACTGCCGGCTGATCGGCCGCCGTTTCCGGCTCGCCCACGTGGTCTACGGCCGCGAGATCATCGAGGTCGCGACCTTCCGCGCCAACAGCGACGACGGCAGCGGCGACCGCGAGACCGACGAAGAGGGGCGGGTGCTGCGCGACAACGTCTACGGCTCGATCGAGGACGACGCGGTCCGCCGCGATTTCACCGCCAACGCCCTGTACTACGCGATCGCCGATTTCTCGGTGCGCGACTACTGCGGCGGCTTCGAGGATGTGCGCAACCGCGTGCTCAAGCTCATCGGCGATCCCGAGACCCGCTATCGCGAGGACCCGGTGCGCATGCTGCGCGCGGTGCGGCTGGCGGCGAAGCTGGGCTTCACCATCGACCCGGGCAGCGCGGAGCCCATTCCGCGGCTGGCCCCGCTCCTGCGCGAGGCGTCCTCGGCGCGACTGTTCGAGGAATGCCTGAAGTTGTTCCTCTCCGGCCATGCCGAGGCCGGTTTCCTCGGCCTCGAAGCCCACGGTCTGCTGCCCTCGCTGCTGCCCGAAACCGCGGTCGCGCTGTCCGCGAATCGCAGCGGCGCGCTGCGGCGGATGCTGATCGCCGGCCTGCGCGCGACCGATGCGCGGATCGCCGCCGACGAACCGGTCTCGCCCGCGTTCCTGTTCGCGCTGCTGCTGTGGCCGGCGTACTGCCGCAATCTGGCGCTGCTGCAGGCGCAGGGCATGCACGCGGCCGAGGCCGAGCGTCGCGCCGCCGATCGCGTCACCCTGCATCAGGTCGATACGGTCGCGCTGCCGCGCCGGTTCTCGCTGCCGATGCAGGAGATCTGGCTGCTGCAGTCGCGTTTCTCGCAGCGCCAGCGCAAGCGCGTGGTGCGTCTGCTGGCCCAGCCGCGGTTCCGCGCCGCCTTCGATTTCCTGCAACTGCGCCAGATCGCTTCCGACAGCCACGCCGCCGACATCGCGTTCTGGGCCGATGCCCAGCGCGACCCGGACCATGCCCTCGCGCTCGCACCCGCCCACGCGCTGCCGGGCGAGGACGACGCGTCGGAGGATGGCCCGCGCGGTCCGCGTCGGCGCCGCCGCCGCCGCGCCGCGGCGGTCGGTCATTGATCGCGCCCCGGGGTTTGCCGGTGTCCCGACGTCGTCGTGAGCCCGTCGTCGCCTGCGTCGGTCTGGGCGGCAATGTCGGCGACAGCGTCGCGCAACTGCGTGCGGCGGTGCATCGCCTGATGACCGTGCCGCGCAGCCGTTTCCTTGGCGTGTCGCGTTTCTATCGCACGCCGGCCTGGGGCATGGAGGATCAGCCTGATTTCGTCAACGCCGCGGTCGCGCTGGAAACCGCGCTGCCGCCGCGGGCCCTGCTCGACGAACTGCTGGCGATCGAACGCGAGTTCGGTCGTCGGCGCGCCGAGGACGGCAGCGATCGCTGGGGGCCGCGCACGCTGGATCTGGATCTGCTGCTGTACGGCGATGCGGTGGTGGAAGAACCCGGGCTGCGGGTGCCGCATCCGCATCTGCATCGGCGCGCGTTCGCGCTGACGCCGCTGCTCGATCTGGCCGCGGATTTCGAGATTCCCGGCCACGGCAGTGCCCGCCGCGCGCTGGCCCAGGTCGACAAGGCCGGGATCGCGCCGCTGGCCATGGCCACGGCGGAACGCTGATCGCCCGCGCCGAGCGGTCGTGCCGCGATGGCAACCTGCTAGGCTAGGCGCCCCTCGGTCCCCCGTCGATGCGCATGGCTCTCCCCGAAGACAAGCCCTGGACCGTTCCCGCGCTGGCCGAGGCCAAACGCGAGGGGCGTCGGCTGGCGATGCTGACCGCCTACGACGCAGTGTTCGCCCGCGTGTTCGATCGCAACGGCGTCGATCTGATCCTGGTCGGCGATTCGCTCGGCATGGTGGTCAAGGGCCACGATTCGACTCTGCCGGTCACGGTCGACGATATCGCGTATCACACGGCCGCGGTCGCGACCCATCTGCGTCGTGCCCTGTTGATCGCCGATCTGCCGTTCCAGGCCGACGCCACGCCCGAGCGCGCGCTCGACGCCGCGACCCGGCTGCTGCAGGCCGGCGCGCAGATGGTCAAGCTCGAAGGCGCCGGCCCGCACAAACTCGATGCAATCCGTTTTCTGGTCGAACGCGAGATTCCGGTCGCCGGGCATCTCGGACTCACCCCGCAGTCGGTGCTGCGTTTCGGCGGTTTCAAGGTGCAGGGCCGCGAAGAGCGCGCCGCGGCGAAGCTGCGCGAGGACGCGCAGGCGGTCGCCGATGCCGGCGCATCGCTGCTGGTGCTCGAATGCGTGCCCTCGGCACTGGCGCAGACGGTGACCGCGGCCAGCCCGATTCCCACCATCGGCATCGGCGCCGGCCCGCATTGCGACGGACAGGTGCTGGTGCTGCACGATTTTCTCGGTCTCGATGGCGGCCATCGCCGGCCCAAGTTCGTCAAGGATTTCCTCGAACAGGGCGGCTCGGTCGCCGGTGCGGTGCAGGCCTATTGCGCGGCGGTGCGCGACGGC
>JBIJBH010000475.1:0-2951 GCA_044345315.1 Lysobacteraceae bacterium | reverse complement strand
TCCTTGGCCAGCAGCGCGATCCGGGTGGCGCGTTCGGCGATCACCGCATCGCCGTCGGCGGCACGCGCGGCCTGCAGATACCAGCGCGCGGCCTCGTCCAGACGCCCGGCCTGCAGCGCGAATTCGCCGGCCATCGCCGGCGAAAGGGGATCCTGCTTCGCGGGGCGCGCCGCGGTCGCGACGCCGGCGATCAGCGCCAGACACAGACCGAGCAGGACGACCCGGCGACGATGGGACGAAGGTTTCCGGGTCTGAGCTGCGGGCATCGGCGGGCGGGGCCGTAAACTATGGAGTCGACCCAGCTTACCCGAACCGCCTGAACGAACCGTCCCCCGGTCGTCCTCCCTGCCAGCGCCTGCATGTCCCATCTCGTCGCCATCGGCCTCAACCACCAGACCGCGCCGGTCGCCCTGCGCGAACGGGTGGCGTTCTCCGCCGAGACCCTGCCCGCGACCCTCGCCGCGCTGCGCGCGCTGCCGGGCGTGGAGGAAGTGGCGCTGCTGTCGACCTGCAACCGCACCGAGATCTACGCGCTTACCGGCGGCGACGGCAACGCCCTCGCCGACTGGCTGGCGGCCCATCCGCAGGACGGCCATGCGGCGCTGCAGTTGCACGACTATCTCTACCGGCATCGGGACGACCAGGCGGTGCGGCATCTGTTCCGGGTCGCGACCGGGCTGGATTCGCTGGTCCTCGGCGAGCCGCAGATCCTCGGCCAGGTGAAACAGGCCTGGGCCGCAGCACGCGGCGCCGGCACCCTCGGCAATCGCCTCGATCGGCTGTTCCAGCATGCCTTCGTCACCGCCAAGCGCGCGCGCACCGACACCCGGATCGGCGCCAACCCGGTATCTGTGGCCTCGGCGGCGGTGCGCATGGCCGAAGCCACCTTCGCCCGGCCAGCGGACAGCACGATCCTGCTGATCGGCGCCGGCGAGACCATCGAACTGGTCGCCCTGCATCTGGCCCAGGCGAAAGCGAAGCGTCTGCTGTTCGCCAACCGCACCCTCGCCCACGCCCAGGAACTGGCGACCCGACACGGCGGCGTGGCCCTGCCGCTGAGCGAACTGGAGCGCCATCTGGCCGAGGCCGACATCGTGTTCTCCGCCACCGCGGCGCGCGACCCGATCCTGCACCGCGCCCAGGTGGCCGCGGCGCTGAAACGGCGGCGGCACCGGCCGATGCTGCTGCTCGACCTGGCGGTGCCCCGCGACATCGCCCGGGACGTGGCCGAACTGGAGGACACCTTCCTCTACACCGTCGACGATCTGGAGCGGGTGATCGACGAGAACCGCCGCAGCCGCCGCGAGGCCGCCGACGACGCCGAGGCGATCGTCGATCTGCAGGTCGCTCGCTTCATCGAGACGCTGGCCGCCAGCGCGCACCACGGCACCCTGCGCCGACTGCGCGCCCACGGCGAGGCGGTGCGCGACGAATCGCTGGCGAAGGCGCGGGAACTGCTGGCCGCGGGACACGACCCCGCCGCGGTCCTGGAGCGCCTCGCGCACGGCCTGACCAATCGCCTGCTGCACGCGCCGACCGCGGCGCTGCGCGAGGCCGCGCTCAACGGCGACGCCGAGATCGTGCGCGCCGCCGAACGTCTGTTCCCGCAGCACGGACCGCACCGCGCGCCGCCCCATTCGGCGCTGTCCGACGCGATCGAACACAGTCTGCATCCCGACCACGACCCGAGTCCCGCGCGCGATGACGCCGACCCTGCGCCGCAAGCTTGAAGCGCTGGCCGAGCGCCGCGAAGAGATCGAACGCCTGCTCGCCGACCCGGCGACGGTCGCCGACGCCGCGCGCTACCGCGCGCTGATGCGCGAATTCGCCCAGCTCGAACCGATCGCGACCGGACTCGCCGCGGAGACCCGCGCCCGCGCCGACCTGTCCGCGGCGGAGGCGATGCGCGCCGACCCGGAGCTGGCCGAACTGGCCGAGGAGGAAATCGCCGCCGCGCAGGCGCGCCTCGCCGAACTCGACGCCGAACTGATGGCGCAGCTGGTGCCGAAGGACCCGCGCGACGAGGGCGGCCTGTACCTGGAAGTGCGCGCCGGCACCGGCGGCGACGAGGCCGCGATCTTCGCCGGCGACCTGTTCCGGATGTACGCGCGCTACGCCGAGCGTCAGGGCTGGAAGGTCGAGATCGAATCGGCGAACGCCGGCGAGCACGGCGGCTACCGCGAAATCATCGCCCGCGTCGACGGCCGCGGCGCATATTCGAAGCTCAAGTTCGAATCCGGCACCCATCGCGTGCAGCGGGTGCCCGAGACCGAATCGCAGGGCCGCATCCACACCTCGGCCGCGACCGTGGCGATCATCGCCGAGGACGCCGGCGAGATCGAAGTCGAGATCAACCCCGCCGACCTGCGCATCGACACCTTCCGCTCCAGCGGCGCCGGCGGCCAGCACGTCAACAAGACCGATTCGGCGATCCGCATCACCCACCTGCCGAGCGGCGTGGTGGTGGAATCGCAGACCGAACGCAGCCAGCACGCCAACCGCGACAAGGCGATGAAACGGCTGAAAGCGATGCTGATCGAGGCCGAGACCGCGAAACGCGAAGCGGCGCAGGCGCTGGACCGCAAACTGCAGGTCGGCAGCGGCGACCGCAGCCAGCGCATCCGCACCTACAACTTCCCGCAGGGCCGGATCACCGATCATCGCGTCGAAGGCCTGACCCTCTACGACCTGCCGAACATCATCGAAGGCGACCTCGACGCACTGATCGAACGCCTCGCGCGCGAGCATCAGGCGGACGAGTTGACGCGGTTGACGCGCGGCGGTTGAGGGCGTCGCGGCGGCGAAACCATGCTCGGTAGAGCGGGCTGAAGCCCGCTGCCTGCCTCTCACATCGGCGAACGGATCAGCGGGCTGACGCCCGCTCTACCGGTTGAGGATCCGGATGTGGGAGCGACGCAAGTCGCGACGATCTGCGGAAGGCGCTGCCGAAG
>JBIJBH010000476.1:0-2951 GCA_044345315.1 Lysobacteraceae bacterium | reverse complement strand
CGCCAACGCGAACCAACGCGCCCGCCGCGCGCGTCGGCCGCGCATCGACTACTACCCGAACCCCGATGCCCTGGCGGCGATCGAAGCGCGGCGCAGCCGCTACTACCCCGCCAACAACTACAGCGGCATTCTGGATTCGATCATCGCCGAATGGTGGCGGGCTCAGAATCTAAAGAAGGCGGAAGTAGATGCGCCCGCGGTACTGCGACAGGTGCTGGACTCTGCCAATCGATCCGCGCACACGCGAACGGCTCCGGATGGATCGCCCCCGCTGCAACCGGAATTAAGACACGCATCGCGCGCATGCGCGCCCGCGCGAACAACTCCGGACACTGGCAGCGGCGCCCCGGCAACAGTTGGCCGAGCGCGCGCGCGAATGACTCCGGCAGGCCCGCCTGGTGCCGGCGCCGCGCGCGCGATCTGTGGGGCAAAGCGACGGCGCGACGGCCAGCCCTGCCAAGCCCTGAGCGTGCCGGGCAAACGGCGCTGCAAATGGCATGGGGGATGCAGCACAGGGCCGCGAACGGATCAGGGTCAAAAGAAGGCCCTGGAGAATCTGCGCCAATTCCGCAGGAACGCCAAGGGCTGCACTCCCGACCAGAAATAAGCCCCTACCCGGACACGTCGGTGAGTAGATTTGCGCGTACCCCGACAGAATAAAATCTTAGTGCATTGTTTTATATTGTTTTTTTCAGAACTATCGAGTCCTCTCCTGGCACCAGATACCAAGCGAAAAGGCCGCGGAAACGCGGCCTTTTCGCTTTTTGCTCGCCGCATCTCGCCGGCGTCGATACCCGGGCCCCGCGCGAGGCGGGGCCCGGAGTTCGGACTCAGTTGCCCGCGGTACCGTTGATGTAGGCGCGGCTCAGGGCATAGGCCTGACCGGCGACCTTCCTGCCGAGTTTCTGCCCTTCCAGATTCGCATTGCGGAAATGGATCCCGCCGTACAGGCGCGAAATCCCGGCCTCGGCCGCCGCACCTGAAAACGTCGGCCACGCCAGGGTGATGTCGCGGGAGGGCGTGATGCCCGGCTCGATCAGCGAGCTGCCGGCCGCCACCACCGCCGAACCGTTGAAGGTATCGCTGCCGGTGAACAGCTTCAGGGTTTCCGCCGCAGCGGCGCTGAAGGTGCTGTGGCCGGAGAGATGATCGGCATGCGGCGGGGTCACGAAATTCGCTGTCTGGTACGGGCGCCAGTTCTGACCGAGGATCACCCGCGTGCCTTGGCCTTCGCCGCCCCAGGCGAGGATCGGCCTGTTCTCGAACAGGCTGCGGATCGCGGTGATCGGACGCACATAGTCGTATTGGCGCTTGTAGCCCCAGCAGGCGATGCCGGCATCGAACATCGCGTTGCTGACCGCGAAGAACATCCGCACATCCTTGCCCAGATCGTGGCGATCGCGCTCGGACACGTCCTTGGCGAGCAGGATCCAGGTCCCGGGCGGCGTTTCCGAGCCGGGGCCGTCGGACCACCAGTCGGCGATGGCCTTGCGACGATCGTCGAGGCTGGCGCTGAGCGCGACCACCTCGAACGACTGCTGCCAGAACGCGAACGTCCCCGGCTGTGCTGGCGCGGGTACCGCGAACTGGTTGTAGCGGCTCAACGCAAACCCTTTGACGCCGCCCCAGTGCGGCGTCAGGAAGGACTGGGTATTGAAGCCACCGCTGCCGTTGGGCACCGCAAGCGGCTGCCAGCGACCGATATCGACGACCTGGGTCGAGGTGTTGACCGGCCGGTAGCCGGTGTAATCGCTGTAGGGCGCGCCGCCGCTGAGATTGCCCAACTGGTTGGAACCGTCGGTGCGGCGGTACTGGATCACTGCGGCAGCGGCCACGTTGCCGACGCCCTGCGGTGTGGACAGATCGCCGGTGGTGTCGTTCGGGTCGTAGCCCAGGCGCGCCATCTCGGCGTCGAACTGGGCCCTGCGGCTCGGGAACAGATCGACCAAGGTGCGATAGGCCGCGTAACTCACGGCCTTGCGGCGGTTGGCATCGGTCCGCTCGCTGGCGGGGCGGCGCAACGCATCGCCGAGCTGGGTGCCGTTGGCCTTTTGGTCATAGGCCGCCCAGGCGTCATACATCGCGGTGTTCATGATCGCCAGCGCCCGCGAGAACGGCAGCGGCGGCATGCGGGTGACGCGCACGGCCTCGAGCGCCTGATCGTTCCAGTCGGTGACGAGCGTGGCGGCGTGGGCGGCGCCCATCTGGCCGGCGAACAGCGCGCAGGCCAGGGCGAGCCCGGTCCGGAGTCCTTGTTTCATTCGATGATCCTCTTCTTGCTCCTGGTGGTTTGACGGAGCGCCACACGCACGGAATCGGCAGGACATCGCGCCTTACCGGGATGACGATCGTGCGGCCTCCCCGCTGCATGCCCCGCGGCGACTCGCAACTGCGGACGGTTCGCGGGGTCGATGTCGGTGGCTGCGGGCTGGGACGCCTGCGCCGCCGACTTCGGAGTGGCAACGTAACACGCGACCCGCTCAGGACATGAGACCGGCAGCAGGCCCGCGGGAGCGAGCGCAGCGATTAGAATGCGGGTTCGCTTCTGCCGAACCCCACCATGCCCGACACGCCCCGCCCCGTCTTCCACGGTTTCGAACAGATTCCGCTGCGCGAATACGCCGAACGCGCGTATCTCGACTACTCGATGTACGTGGTCCTGGACCGCGCCCTGCCGTTCCTCGGCGACGGGCTGAAGCCGGTGCAGCGGCGGATCGTCTACGCGATGAGCGAGCTGGGCCTCAACGCCGGCGCCAAACCGAAGAAATCGGCGCGTACGGTCGGCGACGTGATCGGCAAATATCATCCGCATGGCGACAGCGCCTGCTACGAAGCGCTGGTGCTGATGGCACAGCCGTTTTCGTATCGCTATCCGCTGATCGACGGCCAGGGCAACTTCGGTTCCAGCGACGATCCGAAATCGTTCGCGGCGATGCGCTACACCGAATCCA
>JBIJBH010000186.1:0-7165 GCA_044345315.1 Lysobacteraceae bacterium | reverse complement strand
ATTCCTGGGTGATGTCTGCTCCGCGCATGAGGCTCGCTCCGAAAGATCAGGATCGGTATCGCAAATTGGTCGTCTGGAAGCAAGGCGCGGCCGGGGCGAAATTCAACAGCCTGTTAGGCCACAAATGAAAACATCACGCAAGTTTCTGCTCTCGGTAGCTGCGGTGCTTTTGGCGGCATGCGCGCAACGACCCGATGTCCAGCTACACCTTGGTTGCAGCTCGACTGCATGCGTGAGGCTGGATGAGCTCGCGCTCAACAGAATCCCAGACGCGCTCGGCAAGCTTGACGGATTCGTTTGCCTGTCAGTGCGTGAGTTCACGGAGCCTGGTCCGAAGGTATGTCTTCGCGACGCCGCCCAAGAAGTCAGAATAGTGTGGTTTGGGACTGCGCCGGACAGCATCTCTGCCAGTCACAATGAAGTTGGGGCGGAGTACATTGAGTTGCTGTATACCCGAAATGAGTTCGATCGCATTGAGAAGCCTATGCTGATGCGATTCGGCACCCCGACGAAGACGGTGTTCAGTCCTTATCGGAACAATACGATGCCTTCCCGAATGCATATCTGGGAGTCAGAAGATCATCGGCTGACCCTATTCGATAACTCCGCGTCCACCAGTATTCAGATCACTTACAAGTGACGGATTTGCGGCCCAACCACTCGCTCAAGCGTACAGATCAATCGCTTCGCGATAGATGCTTCCGCTTGGCTCACAAGTCAGCTGTGCATGGAAACTCCCAAGCTGGTCAGCCTTGCATGTGAAAGCCTCGCTCATGGCCAAGTACCACTCGACCCGGCTGACTGTGAGCTGACTTTCACGGCATTGATCGGCACGGACGGGGTGCGCGGCGACAGCTTCCAGTTCGTGGTCGTGACCCCTTCTGCTCTGGCCAGATCCCAATACACCGGCTGGTGCAAGGACTACCTCATCGTCCAGGAATTCTCTTGGGAGCAGGTGGAAAACTACGTGGCCAACTTGCTGGCCTCGGTCCGAGGTGAGTCGTGGGATGATATTGCCGAACAGCTCCACCAGTTCATGGACTGGGAGTTTTACAACGACAGGAAGTCGTCTTGAATGGCTTTCACGACCAACAGTTCATTCGACCCGAAACCGCTTCGCGATTCGGCATAACTCAGGATTCAGGGCGCCATGGTGCATCCCGTGAGTTCATGGAAGCAATCCGGCAACATCTCGCTTTGGCGTTACACAGAGAACCAGCGAAACTACCCCGGCTGGCATCTCAATGCAGACACTGACGGCTGCGCTTCACTCATCGCTCTACTCGACGTTTTGACTCGAGATGGTCCCGGTGCGTATCGCACGCTCAGGATAACTCCACCAAGTCAGGCCCAACTGGCCGTTCCAAACAATCAATCAGGCCGCGCTGCATGGCATGCGCCTGAAAATCTGCGTTTATCACTTTCCCATGATGCCGCTGCCTGGATTTTTCCATCGCAGTCAAACCCGGCAATCCTGGTGATTGGTTCGGATTGGATTGCTCCACTCCGAAAAGGCATCAAAGACATTCTTCGCGGCCACGGCGACTACTCTATCGGCAACCACAGCGCTGATGATCTTGGGCTGTGGTTTTGGTGGTAGCTGTGACCCTGCCGACGCTCCGTCAGAGCGAATCGAGAATGGCGGCGCGGCGCTGTTCGTATTCGGCGTCGGTGACGAGGCCTTTGGCCTTGAGTCCGTCCAGTTCCCGGAGTCGCGATTCGATCGCTGATTCGAGAGGCGATCCGACAGGCGATCCGATCGGCGTCGGCCGCGGGTCCGGCATGGCCGGGGGAGCCTGCGGCGCGGGCGGCGCCTGCGGTAGTCGCGAGGTGCGCACCGCCAGCCAGACGATCAGGCCGGCGACGCTGGCGAACGCGCCGAGCACGAACAGCACGATGATCCAGTGGATGATGCTCAAGCTGCCCATGCGCTGCTCCCCGGGACGACCGCGATGGCGGAATGCGAAGTCGCGATCCAGCGCAGCGCGGATCGCGCAGCGGAGGCTGTCACAGCCGCCGCGAGCGGTCAATGCGGGCGCAGCCGGTGACCCGGACCCGACCCGACGGGCAGCCGCCCTTGTCCCGCTCGGCCCGCCTGCGGCATGCTGAGGGCGCCCGCGGTCGTCCCTTCCGCTCCGGAACTCCGGCCATGATGCCAAGCTCGCGCCGCACCGCCGCCCGCATCGTCGCGTCGTCTGTTGCGCTCTCTGCGGCGCTGCTGGCCGGCTGTTCGAGCCTGCAGCCGGCGCGTAATCCGCCGCTTTCGGCCGGCGCCGATCGCAGCGCCCAGTATCGCGCCGAGAACATGGCGCGCGGCGAGGGCAATTCCGACACCCTGCTGCTGAGCCTGACCTTTTCCGGCGGCGGCATGCGCTCGGCCGCGGCCTCGTATCACCTGCTCGATGCGCTGCGCGCGCAGACCGTGCGCGTCGACGGCCGCGAGACCACGCTGCTGCGCGAGGTCGATTTCATTTCCGCGATCTCCGGCGGCAGTTTCACCGCGGCCTATTACGCGCTGCATCGCGAGGACATCTTCGCCGACTACCCGCAGCGCGCGCTGCGCCGGGACCTGCAGTCGCTGACCCTGCGCGGGGTGCTGCGTCCGCGCAGTGTCGCCGCGCTCTCCAGTCCCTATTACGGCCGCGGCGACTATCTCGCCGACCGGCTCGACGATGTGCTGTTCGAAGGCCGCACCTTCGCCGACATGCCGCGGCGACGGCCCTACGTGCGCATCGCCGCCACCGACATGATCGAGGGCCGTCGGGTCGAATTCACCCAGGAGGGTTTCGATCTGCTGTGCAGCGCGCTCGATCCGGTGCCGATCTCGCGCGCGGTCGCCGCCTCCGCCGCGGTGCCGGGCGTGTTCAGCCCGCTCAACGTCGCCGACTACAGCGACACCGGACAGTGTCCGGATACCGGAACGCCGCTGCGCTACCGGCACCTCATCGACGGCGGCGTCGCCGACAATCTCGGCATCGCCGGCCCGCTGCAGACGGTCGGCCGCTACAACGGTTTCATCAATACGCTGCAGCGGTTCGGTTATCGCGGCGTGCGCACCTACGCGATCATCGTGCTCAACGTCGAGAGCAATCCGACCGACCCGCGCGATGGTCAACAGCGGGTGCCCGGCCTGCTGCGCACGGTCAGCGCCGCGATCAACGGCAACATGCGCGTCGACTCGCAGGAACTCATCGCGACTCTGCGCGATCGCGCGCAGGCGTGGAAGCGGCAGATCGGCGAAGACCCGGAGGCGATGCGCAGCGGCGTGTTCGCGACCGCGACGCCGCGGGTGTTCGTGATCGAGATCGGGTTCGATCAGGTCGCCGATGCGCAACTGCGCGCACGCCTGCAATCGATCCCGACCGCATTGCGGATCACGCCGGAAGACGAAGCCCTGCTCGCCGACTTCGTCGGCGACGCGCTGCGCGATTCGCCGGACTACCGCGCGCTGCTGCAGGCGCTCGCTGAGGACGAAGACGCTTTCGCGGCTCGGCCCGCGACACCGCTTTCCACCGGCGAGGGGGGTGCCGATTCCGGCGGGCGAGACCGCGACGCCGCCCTCAAAGCGTACGACGCCGTGGACGAACCGGCACCGCAACCCGCGCCGAAACAGGAATCTCGCGATCGCCCATGAGCGTCCCGGCCGCGGTCGGCCTCCGCTGTCCTCGCCGGGCCTAGCGTCGCGTGCGGGCAGCCCGCACGCGACGCATCGCCGGTTCAGCCCGCCAGCAGCCGATTCACGCGGGCGATGAACGCGGACGGGTCGTCGAGCGCGCCGGCTTCGGCGAGGGTGGCCTGTTCGAGCAGCAGTTCGGCGTAGTCGGCGACCCGCGTCGGGTCGTCCTGCAGGGTTTCGATCCGCTGCAGCAGGGCGTGCGCGGGGTTGATCTCCAGCACCGGCTTCGAGGCCGGCGCGTCCTGGCCCAGCGACTTCATCAGCCGCTGCATCTGCATCGACATCGCGTATTCGTCGAGCACGAGGCAGGCAGCCGAATCCACGAGGCGGTTGGAGACGCGCACGTCCTTGACCTTGTCGCCGAGCGCGGTCCTGAGCGTTTCGACCAGCGGTGCCGCGGCCTTCTCGGCTTCTTCCTGCTTGGCCTTGTCCTCGGCGCTGCCGAGCTTGTCCAGGTCGATCTCGCCCTTGGCGACGTTGCGCAGGCGCTTGCCGGCGTATTCGTGCAGATAGCCGGACATCCAGTCGTCGATGCGCTCGTGCATCAGCAGCACTTCGACCCCGCGCGCCTTCAGCGCCTCGAGCTTGGGATGGTTGCGCGCGGCGTTCCAGCCGTCGGCGGTGAGGTAGTAGATCTCCTCCTGCAGCCCGGTCATGCGGCCGATGTAATCGTCGAGCGAGATCAGCTCGTCGGCCTGCGCGCTGCGGGTGGTCGGGAAGCGCAGCAGCTTGAGCACGCGCTCGCGGTTGCCGGCGTCCTCGACCGCGCCTTCCTTGAGCACGTTGCCGAACGCGTCCCAGAAAGTCTTGTAGCGATCGGGCTCCTCGCGCGCGATCTTCTCCAGCAGATCGAGCGCGCGCTTGGTCAGCGCGCCCTTGATGCGTTCGACCTGACGGCTTTCCTGCAGTAGTTCGCGGCTGACGTTGAGCGGCAGGTCGTCGGAATCGACCACGCCGCGCACGAAGCGCAGATAGGCCGGCAGCATCTGCTCGGCCGCGTCCATGATGAAGACGCGCTTGACGTACAGCTTCAGGCCCTTGCGCTCGTCGCGGCCGGCCTGGAAATCGAACGGGGCTTGCGCCGGCAGGTACAGCAGCGAGGTGAAGTTCTGGTTGCCCTCGACCCGGTTGTGGGTCCAGGCCAGCGGGTCGGCGAAATCGTGCGAGACGTGCTTGTAGAAACCCTTGTAGTCGTCGTCGCTCAGATCGGTCTTCGCCCGGGTCCACAGCGCCGAGGCCTGGTTGATGGTCTCCAGCGTCGGCGCCGGAGCTTCTTCGCCGTCTTCGGACTGCGTCGCCGGCGTTTCCATCCGGATCGGGAACGCGACGTGATCGGAGTAGGTGCGCACCAGCGAACGCAGTTTCCAGGCCTGCGCGTAGTCGCCGGCGTCCTCGCGCAGGTGCAGGCGCAGCGTGGTGCCGCGCGGAGCGTCGGCCGGCGCGGGTTCGAGACTGAAACGGCCGTCGCCGCCGGAGCGCCAGGTCCAGGCCTCGTCGCTGCCGGCGCGGCGGCTGGTCACTTCGACCTGATCGGCGACGATGAAGGCCGAATAGAAGCCGACGCCGAACTGGCCGATCAGCTGCGCATCGACCTGTTGGCCGCCGGCGAGGCTTTCGAGGAAGCGGCGGGTGCCGGAGTGGGCGACGGTGCCGAGGTTGCGCATCAGCTCCTCGCGCGACATGCCGATGCCGTTGTCGCGCAGGGTGAGCACCTTGCTGTCGGCGTCCACCGCCAGATCGATCGCCAGCTCGCCGCCGTCGGCGAGCAGCTCCGGCTGCGCGATCCCCTCGAAGCGCAGCTTCTCGCAGGCGTCGGAGGCGTTGGAGATCAGCTCGCGCAGGAAGATGTCCTTGTTCGAGTACAGCGAGTGGATGACCAGTTGCAGCACCTGCTGCACATCGGCCTGGAATTCGTGGGTTTCGGCCTGGGCGGCGTTGGCGGGGGTGTCGGTGCTCATCCGATGGCTCCTTGAAGAACGGCGAAAGACGGGATCCGGGAAACGGGTGGCCGGGAAAACCGGGACTGGGCGGCAGATTGGGCGTCGCGGACGCGGTTTCAAGGCCGCAGGCCATTGCCCGGGGCGATTGCACCGCATGCGTGGAACGATACGGGCAGCTCGTTCCATTCATGCGGTTTCCGATCGACGGGGCTGCGACCATGGCCGTTCGGACGGCGCTGCCTGCGTTAGAACAGAGGCCACGGCCGCAGGCCGCGGGCCGAGGTGCGGGCGCGGGGCGAGGCATCGGGCGAATGGCCGCCGCGAGCCCCCCTGCGGCGCGAAGGAGCAGGGCAGCGATCTCCGTGAACATGAATTCCGCAAGGGATGCGTCTCCGGCCCCCGGCCGTGAGACCCCGATGATCGGCGAGTCGGAGGCGTTCCGCGGCGCGCACGCCCTGCTGCGCCGCTACGCGGGCTGCAGCGCGCCGGTGCTGATCGAGGGCGAGACCGGCACCGGCAAGGAACTGGCGGCGCGCGCGGTGCACTACGCCAGCGCGCGCGCGCTGGGGCCGTTCGTCCCGGTCAACTGCGGCGCGCTGCCCGACGCCCTGCTCGAATCGGAGCTGTTCGGCCACCGCCGCGGCGCCTTCACCGACGCGCGCAGCAGCGAACCGGGGCTGGTCGAATACGCCCACGGCGGCAGCCTGTTCCTGGACGAGATCGATTCGCTGTCGCCGCATGCGCAGACCACGCTGCTGCGGTTCATGCAGAACGGCGAGTTCCGCGCGGTCGGCGATCGTCCGCTGCGCAGCGCCGACGTGCGCATCATCGCCGCCACCAATGTCGCCCTGGCGGCGGCGGTGGAGGCCGGGCGTTTCCGCCGCGACCTGTTCTACCGGCTCAACCCGCTGTGCGTGCAGCTGCCGCCGCTGCGCGCGCGGGGCGGCGACGTGATCCTGCTCGCGCGCCATCTGCTGGGCGAAGTCGCGCGGCGTCATGGCCTGGTCCCGCGCGAATGGCGGCCGGAAGCGCTGCCGGCGTTGGCCCGCCACGACTGGCCGGGCAACGTGCGCGAGCTGGAGAACCTGATCCTGCGCCTGTACATGCATTCGGACGAACGTGCGCTCGGCCTGGCCGAACTGGCGCGCGCGGAGCCCGCGATCTGGGGCGCGGAGGAAGCCGCGACCTATGCGCAGCCGGCGGCCGCGACGGTCGCCGAAGCGACTTCGGCCGTAGCGATCGTGTCTGAAGCCGCCGCCACTGCGGCGGACGTCTGTTTCTCCGCGGCCAAGCGCTGCGCGATCGCGCGTTTCGAGCGCGACTATCTGATCGCGCTGATGCGCCGCGCCGGCGGCAACGTCAGCCGCGCGGCGGCGCTCTCGGGCACCGAGCGTCGCCAGCTCGGCAAGCTGCTCAAGCGTCACGGGATCGAGCGGCGCTGCGCTGGCGAGCTCTGAGGCGGCGTCTCGGGCCGGGCGACTTTCGACGGCTGCGGGCTGACCCACACCGAAAGTCCGCATCGGCCGGACATCGGGCGCTGTGGGAGCGA
>JBIJBH010000395.1:0-3916 GCA_044345315.1 Lysobacteraceae bacterium | reverse complement strand
AGTCGCGACCGCTGTCGCGCGAACCGGTCGCGACTTGCGTCGCTCCCACAGGGAGATGCACCGCGCCGCGATCGTCTTCGCGGATTCAGCGCGCGGCCTTCGCAGACAAACACAGACACGCACGGGCCTTCCGCCAGCGAGTCGTGAACCGGCGGCGCTCGCCTGCCCGGTCGTCGACCGCCGCGGGCTGATCGACATCGAAAGTCCGCATCGGCCGCACACCGCGCGTTGTGCGAGCGACGCAAGTCGCGACCGCTGTCGCGCGAACCGGTCGCGACTTGCGTCGCTCCCACAGGCAGGCATCGTGCACGCGAAGGGTGTCGCGCAGGCCGCGCTTCTTGATCGCCGGAAGCGGGTCCGCGCAGACCCGGGCTGCGCGCGGAACGGGTCCGGAAAGACCCGGCAACCGATGATGCAAAACCATTGTTTTCAAGGACTTGCGAGCGTCATGACCTTGGCACGGTGTTTGCAACGCTGCATGGGCGGGACTGTCCAGGAGCCGAGACCGGGCCATCGCCATGAGTACCGACGACGCCGGAGACGAACGCGAGGTCGAACGTGCGGTGCTGGCCTATCTGGGCCGGCATCCGGGCGCGGCCGACACGCTCGACGGCATCACCGGCTGGTGGTTGCCGCGGCAGCGGTTCGTGACTGCGCACGACCGGGTCGAGGCGGTGCTGTCGCGGCTGGTCGACGCCGGTGTGCTGGAGCTGCGGCGGCTGCCCAGCGGTGGCGCGCTGTACGCGCTTAGGCGCAGCCGTGGCGATGCGCTGCCGGCGGACGAGGCGTGAGCGTCGCGGCCGCGCACGAACGCAATTTCCCGAGATCGATTCGTACCTGCTCCATTCAAACCAGCTCCATCCGCATCCATCCAAGGTTCGTCCACTGAAGGAGAACGGTTATGCCAGCAGCGCTCACTTACCCGGGCGTCTACGTCGAGGAAATCCCCAGCGGCGTACGCACGATCACCGGCGTCGCCACCTCGATCACCGCGTTCGTCGGCCGTGCGCTGCGCGGCCCGGTCGACAAGGCGACCGTGGTCAACAGCTTCGGCGATTTCGAGGCGCGCTTCGGCAGCCTGTGGAACGATTCCGCGCTCGGCTTCGCGGTGCGCGACTTCTTCCTCAACGGCGGCGGCCAGGCGGTGATCGTGCGCCTGTATCGCGCCGACACCGCCAACGTGCCCGACTCCAATCCCGCGGCGCCGCCGAAGACCCGGCGCGAAATCGACATCGGCAGCTTCCGTTTCGTCGCCGCGAGCGAGGGCAAGTGGGGCAACGGCCTGCGCGTGTCGATCGATCTCAACGGGATCACCGACGCGACCGCCAGCGGCATGGGCGTGCCCAGGACCGAGCTGTTCAACCTCAGCGTGCGCGATGCCGGCAGCGGCCGCTCCGAGCGCTATCTCAATCTGACCGCGAGCGAAAGCGCGCGCCGCGTCGACCGCGTGTTGGCCGATTCGGCGCTGCTGCGCGACAACGGCACGCAGGGGCAGGCTGCCGGCGTCACCGCCGAGATCGCCGCGCTGCGCGTGCTCTACGATGCGCTGGACGGCGCCGCCGACGACGTCGCCAGAAAGCAGGCGAAGGATGCGCTCGACGCCGGACTGCGCGCGAAGCAGGACGCGCTGGGCGTCAAGGAAGCGGCGCTGGCGGTGGCGAACAAGGCGCTGAGCGACAAGCGCAACGCCGATCCGGCCGCCGACGTGGCCGCCGAGAAGGCGGCGATCGATGCGGCGCGCACCGCGCTGGAGACCGCGCTCGCCGACGCCGGCAAGACCCTGTCCGACGGTCTGTCGCTGTCGGTGGCGGATTTCCTCCCGGCCAACGGCGAGGCGAACAAGAAGGGCCTGTACGCGCTGGAGCAGACCGACCTGTTCAACCTGCTGTGCATTCCGCCGTATCGCGCATCGGCCGATCCAATCGATGTCGATCCCGGTCTGGTCTCGGCCGCCGCGGCCTACTGCGAGAAACGCCGCGCGATGCTGCTGGTCGACGCGCCCAAGCCGTGGACCAGCAAGGACAAGGCGCGCGAGGGCTTCACCGACCCGAACGACGATCAGGTCGGCACCCGCAGCCGCAACGCCGCGCTGTTCTTCCCGCGCCTGAGACTGCCCAATCCGCTGCGCGAGAACCAGATCGAGACCTACGCCGCCTGCGGTGCGGTCGCCGGCGTGTTCGCGCGCACCGACGCCACCCGCGGCGTGTGGAAGGCGCCGGCCGGGTTCGATGCGACCCTGGTCGGCGTGCCGCAGCTGGCGGTGCCGCTGACCGACGCCGAGAACGGCGAGCTCAATCCGCACGGCATCAACTGCCTGCGCGCGCTGCCGGCGACCGGGCGCGTGGTCTGGGGCGCGCGCACCCTGCGCGGTTCCGATCAGCTGGCCGACGAATACAAGTACGTGCCGGTGCGGCGCACCGCGCTGTTCATCGAGGAAAGCCTGTACCGCGGGCTGAAGTGGGCGGTGTTCGAACCCAACGACGAGCCGCTGTGGGCGCAGATCCGGCTGAACGTGGGCGCCTTCATGCACAACCTGTTCCGTCAGGGCGCCTTCCAGGGCAGCTCGCCGCGCGACGCGTACTTCGTGCGCTGCGACAAGGACACCACGACCCAGAACGACATCAACCTCGGCATCGTCAACGTGGTGGTCGGGTTCGCGCCGCTGAAGCCGGCCGAATTCGTGGTCCTCAAGCTGCAGCAGATCGCCGGTCAGATCGACGTCTGACGCGCGCCACATTCGACACACGGAGAACCGATCATGGCCCAGTTCACAGTCAACGCGCAGCGCTTCGATCCGTACAAGAACTTCAAGTTCCGGATCAAATGGGACAACAAGTACGTCGCCGGGATCAGCAAGATCGGCGCGCTCAAGCGCAGCACCGAGGTGGTCGAGCACCGCGAGGGCGGCGACCCCTCGACCGGACGCAAGTCGCCCGGGCGCACCAAGTTCGAGGCGATCACGCTCGAGCGCGGCGTCACCCACGACAAGGAATTCGAGCAGTGGGCGAACAAGGTCTGGAATTTCGGCGCCGGGCTCGGCGCCGAGACCTCGCTGAAGGATTTCCGCAAGGATCTGATCATCGAGGTCTACAACGAGGCCGGGCAGTTGGCGATCGCCTATCGCGTGTTCCGCTGCTGGGTGTCCGAGTTCCAGGCCCTGCCGGATCTGGACGCCAACGCCAACGCGATCGCGATCCAGACCCTGAAGCTCGAGAACGAGGGCTGGGAGCGCGATACCGACGTGGTCGAGCCGGCCGAGCCGACCTTCACCGAGCCGGCCTGAGGATCGCGCGCAGATGACGGCCGCGCAGACGACCGCCGCAGCGACGGCCGGCGCCGCTCCGGGCGCGGCCGAGGCCCTGCTCCGCGCGTGGGAGACCCTGCACGCCGCGGGTCCGGTCGAACGCGCGCTGGGGCTGCTGACCGCGATCTGGCCGGAGTTCGATCGCGAAACCTGGCGGCGGATGAGTCTGGGCGATCGCGATGCCTGTCTGTTCATGGCCCATGAGGCCCTGTTCGGCGGTGCGCTGCAGACCACCGCGGTGTGTCCGGCCTGCGGCGAACGTCTGGAATCGCGGTTCGCGGTGCGCGACCTGTGCGCACCGCCGCGGTCGCTGCCGCCGCCGCGCGCGCCCTGCGCGCTGGAGTACGACGGCTGGCATGTGCGTTACCGCCTGCCGTGCAGCGACGATCTGCTGGCGCTGGCCGCCGGCCGCGGCGAGGCGCAGGACCCGGCCGCGGCGCTGCTGCGGCGCTGCGTGATCGAAGCGCGCCGCGGCGACGACGAGGTCGCGCCCGCGCAATGGCCGCCCGCGCTGCGCCGGCGGCTGGGCGAGGCGATGGCCGACGCGGATCCGCTGGCGGACGTGCGCATCGCGCTGGCGTGTCCGGCCTGCGGCCACGGCTGGAGCGCCAC
>JBIJBH010000473.1:0-2974 GCA_044345315.1 Lysobacteraceae bacterium | reverse complement strand
CGGCGGTTCCGCCCTACGCAAAGACCAACGAGAAACGGGTTCGGATGCACCCGCCCGACGCATTCATCCATCGCGATCGCGGAAGCTGAACACAAGAAGTCAAGCACGCGGGGCGTTAAAGGCGTAGGATGCAGGGGCCAGCGCACCATTCGCGCGTCGCGTCCGCTTCCGAGCCCTCTTCGCATCCGGCCGTTCCGCTCCCTTTTCGCGTGAGCGCCTTCGGGCGTCGTTTTCGGGAGCCGTCATGTCGGGTTATCGCACGCGTCAACTCCTTTTGTCCGTCGGTGGCGTCGAGTATCGCCTGCGCGTACTGTCGGATCTGCAGCAGTTCGCGGATCCGGACGGGCACGGCGCGCGGCTCGGGATTTCGTCTGCGCAGTGGAGTCTGTTCGGGCAGGCGTGGCCGGCGGGACAGCTGCTGGCGCAGGCGATGCATCGTTTCGATATCGACGGCAAGCGCATTCTGGAACTCGGCTGCGGGATCGGTCTGGCGAGTCTGGTGCTGCAGCGGCGCGGTGCCGATGTGGTTGCCAGCGACGTGCATCCGCTGGCCGAGTCGTTCCTCGCCTACAACGCGGCCCTCAACGGACTGCCCGCGGTGCATTACCGGCATCTGCGCTGGCACGAACCGCTGCCGACGCTGGGCCATTTCGACGTGATGATCGCCAGCGATGTGCTGTACGAACGCGATCAGGCCGATCTGCTGTGCGCGGTGGTCGAGCGGCACGCCTATCCGGCCGCCGAGGTGGTGGTGACCGACCCCGGGCGCGGCAACAGCGCGCGCTTCGCACGTCTGCTCGAAACGCAGGGCTTCGCGCAGACGGAGGAAACCTGCCCGATGAACGATGCCGACGCGCCGCCCTTCCGCGGGCGTCTGCTGCATTTCCGCCGCGCGGCGACGGCGACGGCGGTCGCGTCGTGAGTCGGCGCCGCGAACGCGATGCGCACTGCGACCGCTGCGCCGCGCTGTGCTGCCGCCTGACGGTGGTGGTGTTCGAGGAAGACGCGATCCCGCCGCAGTTGACCGAGCGCACCGCGCAGGGTGTGCGGGTGATGGCGCGCGGCGACGACGGGCGCTGCGTGGCGCTGGATCCCGCGACGTCGCGCTGCGGCATCTACGCGGACCGGCCGAGCCAGTGCCGGCGATTCGCGATGGCCGGCCCCTATTGTCTGTCCGTGCGCGCCCTGGAACGGGACGCGGCGCGGGCGTTGTCGATCACGCTGCTCTGAGGAAGACCACGATGGCGCAGAAACCCGCTCCGCCCGCCGCAACGGCGAAAACCGTCTCGCGAAGCCCGTTCATGAACACCGCCGAGAAACGACGCGACGCGCTGACCCACGATCAGATCGCAGAGGATCTGGCGGCGTTCGAACAGTCCGGCGGCAAGATCGAAAAGCTCGGCAACACGCCGCTGCGGCGCGGGATTGCACCAACGCCGGCGCCGGCGTCGGCGACGCCGGCCGACGACGACGCGGCGAAGAAAGACTGAGCTACGCCGCCCGCGCGCCGTGGCTGCGGGGTTCTTCGACCTGCTGCGCGGCGAGTTGGCGCTGCTGCTGGTCCTGCGCGACCGCGGCGAGGCTCTGCACGGCGGGCGTGTCGCGCGCCTGCTGCACATTGACCGCGTTGTTGTGCATGGGCTCGGTGCCGAGGCCGTTGGGCGCGTAGGTGCCGACGACGTTGCCGTTGTACAGGCCGATGTGATCGACGCGCGGCAGCCGCGAGAGTGCGTCGTAGGAGGCGGCAAGCACGTTGTCGCGTTCCTGCGCGCTGAGGTTCTGGCCGGCGCCGCTGCGATCGAGGGTCTGTTCGATGCGCTGCATCAGTGAATCCTGCGGCAGTGCGGCGGCGCGGCGCTCGGCGGGTTCGGGCGGGGCGAGTTCGCGGCCGGGCTGGCCTTCGCGCGCGCCGGGCGCGGCGTCCTGCGGCCGCACGGGCTCACCCTGCTGTTGCCCTGCCGGCTGGCCCTGCTGCTGGCCCTGCACGGGCGCCTGGCCGGGCACGGTTTCGGTGAGCACGTATTGCCAGCGGGTCTGGCCGGGATTGCCGCGCACGGCGGTGACGAAGTCGTCGTAATCGGCGCCGCGAATGGTCTGGCAGCCGGCGGAGTCGGTGTTGCCGGCCGAGCCGCGGTGGATCTTGAAGGTGTTGTTGAGCGGCTGCAGACCGTTGGGGTCGTTGTGGTCGAAACGGCCGTCGGCGTTGGTGTCGCGCTGCACGCCCATCGGATTGGCGGCGACCGCTGCCGGCGTGGGCCGCAGCGAGAAGTCGTCGGCGCCGCCGCCGGGGCGCGGGTGGGTGGTCGCGAGCATTTCGACGGTGCCCTCGCGCAGACGGCCGAGATCGCGCACACCGTCGCCGTTGACGTCCTCGCCCTCCGCGCGGCGGTAATTGACGTGGGTGTAGGGCTCCTGACGATTGTTGCCGCCGCGGGCGTGATGATCGTACTGCGCGGTGGGCTCGGTGGTGGAATTGTTGAACTGCCACAGCTCGGGCGCGCCGCCTTCCGGATTGCGCCGGCCGAGCACGACGATGCGGTCGTCGTACACGCCGGTGCCGCGGCGCGATTCGTCCACCGCGGTGGCGGGGTTGTCCGGGGCGACGGTGTTGGGCTGGTCACGGGTGGCGGAATCGACCGTGGAATTCTCCTGACGCAGACCGAGCACGATGCGCTCGCCGTTGCGCAGCGATTCGCGCGCGGCGTCGTTGCCGCGGGTTTCGATGATGCTGGCGTAGACGTCGTAGCGCTGGGTGGCGGTGAGCGCGGCGACGTCGGTTTCGCTGGGGAAACGCGGCTGGCCGGCGGCGAGGCCGAGTCGGCCGAGATTGTTGTAGACCATCGCCGCGTCGGGGTCGGAGACCGGATCCATGCTGCGGATCACGTCGGCCTGCATGCGTCCGAGCGCATCGCGGCCGCGATACGAGACCATCCGGTCGAGCGCGTCCTGCACGACTTCGGGTTGACCTTCGCGC
>JBIJBH010000472.1:0-2981 GCA_044345315.1 Lysobacteraceae bacterium | reverse complement strand
GCGCGGCGCGGCGATGAACCCCGTCGACCATCCGCACGGCGGCGGCGAGGCGAAGGCCGGCCAGGGCAACCCGCATCCGGTCACCCCGTGGGGCGTGCCGACCAAGGGTTACAAGACCCGCAAGAACAAGCGCACCCAGAAGTTCATCGTGCGCGACCGCAGGAGCTAACCGACCATGGCACGTTCACTCAAGAAAGGTCCGTTCGTCGACCACCACCTGCTCAAGAAGGTGGAGACCGCGGGCGGCAGCAAGAAGCCGATCAAGACCTGGTCGCGTCGTTCCACCATCCTGCCGGAAATGATCGGTTTCACGATCGCCGTGCACAACGGCAAGAACCATGTCCCGGTGCTCGTCAACGAGAACATGGTCGGCCACAAGCTCGGTGAGTTCGCCCTGACCCGGACCTTCAAGGGTCACGGCGGCGACAAGAAGGGCAAGTAAGGAGATGACCATGAGCAACGCTACCGAAGCGAAAGCCATTCTGCGCACCGCGCGCATCTCCCCGCAGAAGGCCCGCCTGGTCGCCGACCAGGTCCGCGGCCTCTCCGCCGAGCGCGCCGTGAATCTGCTCAAGTTCTCGGACAAGAAGGCCGCCGCCATGATCCGCAAGGTCGTGGAGTCCGCCATCGCCAACGCCGAGAACAACCAGGGCGCCGACATCGACCTGCTCAAGGTCAAGACCATCATGGTCGACGAAGGTCCGGTGCTGAAGCGTTTCATGGCCCGCGCCAAAGGCCGCGGTACCCGCATTCTGAAGCGCACCAGCCACATCACAGTGGTCGTGGGCGAGGGCAAATAAGTATGGGTCACAAAGTACATCCCACCGGTATCCGCCTCGGCATCGCCAAGGACTGGAACTCGAAGTGGTACGCCGGCAAGAAGGAATACGCCGAGTACCTCGCCGCCGACCTGAAGGTCCGCGAGATGCTGCGCAAGAAGCTGGCCGCCGCCGGGATCAGCAAGATCCTGATCGAACGCCCGGCCAAGACCGCGCGCGTCACCGTGCACACCGCCCGTCCGGGCGTGGTGATCGGCAAGCGCGGCGAGGACATCGACAAGCTGCGCAAGGAAATCAGTGACCTGATGGGCGTCCCGGCGCACATCAACGTCACCGAGGTCCGCAAGCCCGAACTCGACGCCCAGCTGGTCGCCGAATCGATCGCGCAGCAGCTGGAGCGCCGCATCATGTTCCGCCGCGCGATGAAGCGCGCGGTCGGCAATGCGATGCGCCTCGGCGCGCTGGGCATCAAGGTCAACGTCGCCGGCCGTCTCAACGGCGCCGAAATCGCGCGTTCGGAGTGGTACCGCGAAGGTCGCGTGCCGCTGCACACCCTGCGCGCCGATGTCGACTACGGCTTTGCCGAAGCCCACACCACTTACGGCGTGATCGGCATCAAGGTCTGGATCTACAAGGGCGAGATCTTCGATTTCTCCCAGGTCGGCCAGGAAAAGCAGGACGACAGTCCGCGTAGCGAGCGTGGCGACCGCGGTGATCGCGGCGACCGCGAGCGTCCGCGCGGCCCGCGCCGCGAGCGCGGCGACCGCGGCGAAGCGAGGGAATAAATCATGTTGCAACCCAAGCGAACCAAATACCGCAAGGTCTTCAAGGGCCGCAACGAAGGCCTGAGCTGGAACGCCAACCAGGTCAGCTTCGGCGAATATGGCCTGAAGGCTACCGCGACGGGCCGCCTCACCGCCCGTCAGATCGAGGCCGCGCGCCGCACCATCAGCCGCTACGTCAAGCGCGGCGGCAAGATGTGGATCCGCGTGTTCCCCGACAAGCCGATCACGCAGAAGCCGATCGAAGTCCGCATGGGCTCCGGCAAGGGCAACGTCGAGTACTGGGTCGCCCAGATCCAGCCCGGCCGCATGATCTACGAGATCGAGGGCGTCGACGAGGCGACCGCGCGCGAGGCGTTCCGCCTGGCCGCCGCCAAGCTCTCGGTCACCACCACTTTCGTGACCCGGACGGTGCGCTGATGGAACTGAAACAACTCAAAGCCAAGTCGGCCGCCGAGCTGCAGGCCCATCTGACCGATCTGCGCAAGGAGCAGTTCTCGCTCCGCATGCAGAAGGCCACCGGCCAGCTCGCCAAGACCCACGACATCCGCCGTGTCCGCCGCGAGATCGCGCGCGTGAACACGCTCCTGAGCCACGCTCAGGGCGGCGGGCAGAAGTAAGGACTCGCCATGAACAACACCGAAAAGAAGCAGCGTACGGTGCAGGGTCGCGTCGTCAGCAACAAGATGGACAAAACCGTCACCGTGCTGGTGGAGCGTCAGGTCAAGCACGAGCTGTACGGCAAGTACATCAAGCGCTCGACGAAGCTGCACGCGCACGACGCCGACAACAGCTGCAACGAAGGCGACGTCGTCCGGGTGGCGGAATGCGCTCCGATGTCCAAGACCAAGAACTGGCGCGTCGTCGAAATCGTCGAACGCGCGGCCGAATAACGAGGAGGGCTGAGACATGATCCAGATGCAAAGCCACCTCGAGGTGGCCGACAACTCCGGTGCGAAGGAAGTGATGTGCATCAAGGTGCTGGGCGGCTCCAAGCGCCGTTACGCCGGCATCGGCGACATCATCAAGGTGTCCATCAAGGACGCCATTCCGCGCGGCAAGGTGAAGAAGGGCGAGGTCTACAACGCCGTCGTGGTCCGCACCCGCAAGGGCGTGCGGCGTGCCGACGGTTCGCTGATCCGCTTCGACGCCAACGCCGCCGTGCTGCTCAACAACAAGCATGAGCCGATCGGCACGCGCATCTTCGGGCCGGTCACTCGCGAGCTTCGCTCCGAGAAGTTCATGAAGATCGTCTCGCTCGCGCCCGAAGTGCTCTGAGCGGAGGAACAGACATGAATCGCATCAAGAAAGGCGATCGCGTGATCGTCGTCGCCGGCAAGGACAAGGGCAAGCAGGGCGAAGTGGTGAGCGTGGACGGCGATCGCGTCGTCGTCTCGAACATCAACATCGTCAAGCGCCA
>JBIJBH010000191.1:0-7044 GCA_044345315.1 Lysobacteraceae bacterium | reverse complement strand
GCGCGTTCTCTCTTCAGGCGCTTTGTTGTGGCGGAACGAAGATCCGGCCCATATCGGTCTGGCCGTGGATCAAATGGATGGAGGCATTCTCCATCGTTTTCTCTCGTTCAAACCAGTCATACGGGCGATGCAGCCACTGCATGAGAAAGGCTCGGATGGTGACGCTGTGACTGACGATCACCAACTGGTTGATGCCTTTCTTGTCGTAGTCCCGGTGAAAGGTACCGAAGGCCTGATGTACGCGCACTGCTACATCGAAGCGACTCTCGCCCAATGGCATGCGCGCCCAGAATTTCCCCTCGAATTCGACCTGTTTGTTGTAGTGCGCTGCTTCGTTCGGTAATACGTCGGGCAACTGCTCTTCTGGGATGCCATCGAACAGTCCGAATTGTTGCTCGACGAGGTTGATGTGTTCCCTGCGATCGAACTCGACCTTGTGTCGATGACTGTCGTCGAATGTCGATGCCACCGCCTCGATGCCACGAATCACCTCGTCGGCTGTCTGTCGCGTGCGGGCATAAGGCGACACCCAGAAGCGCGTCTTCGTGTCGCTGGTGTTGTGATCAAGGAAATATCGTCCGAGCCATTCTCCGGACGCATAGGCCTGTTGCCTGCCGAGTTCGGTCAACGGAATTGCATGGTCCGCCAACTCAAAATGCTTGCGTTTGTCGATGTTGCCGGCGGATTCGCCGTGCCGGATGAAGAACAATCGCAGCGGGGTCATTCGTCCACCCTGAGCGAGGGAGGGCGGCCGAGCGTCACGGGCGCGGGCGTCAACGGATCAACGGGCATTGCTCGCAACTCCTGCGTAAGAGAAGGCCGAAAAGAGGCCGGGCCGCCGACGTCCAGGCGCTCAAGGCCGCAAGCAGGCCACCCGCGCACTCCCTCGGCGGCGCCAGTAATTCTAACCCAGCCCCTCTCTGTGCTTTTTGCCGGGGCTGCCTACGGCGGCGGCTCCTTGCCGAATGAGCGCTTGCCTTCCGGCTTCGGTACGAAAAACCATTGCAAATCAATCACCTATCGGTTGGAAAATAAAAAGTCCGTTTTCCAACCGCTTTTCCACCTGCTTTCCAACCGTCGGATGCATAACTTGCGTGTCGCCCGCTGCCACCGCAGCACGACGAGAAGCACGACATGCAAGACCGCACTTCCGCGCAAGGCGTCTCCGACGATGCCCGCGCCTTCGATGAGAACCAGCTCGCCCGGCGTTGGGACATCTCCCACCGCACGCTGCAGCAGTGGCGCCGGATGGGGATCGGCCCCGTCTACCTGAAGCTCGGCAATCGCGTCAGTTACCGTCGCGAGGACGTCGAGGCCTACGAACGCCAGGCGCTGCGCCGCGGCACCGGCGAACGCGCGTTCGCGTGAGGACGACGATCATGACCGACCTCACCTTCCTGTCGGCCGGCTTTGCCGACCAATCTCTCGCCGAACTGTCCGTCGCCCAACTGGCGGCGCTCTCCCCCCAACAGAAGATCGTCCTCGCCCGGCAACTGGAGCAGGCCGGCGATTGGCTCAAGCAGGTCAAGACCCGCTTCGACGCCGCGCTGGAGCAGACCTACGGTGATCGCATCCGCACCGCGCGAAGCGATGGCGGCAAGGACTTCGGCGTCGTCCACGTCGCCGACGGCGATCTGCGCCTCACCGTGGATGTCTCCAAGCGCGTGACCTGGGACCAGGCGCAACTGGCGACGATCGCCAAGCGCATCGATGCCGCGGGCGAGTCCGTCGAGGAATTCATCGACGTGAGCTACAGCATTTCCGAATCGCGCTTCCAGAACTGGCCGTCGACGCTGCGCTCGCAGTTCGAGGCCACGCGCACCGTCAAGCCCGGCAAGCCGACGTATCGGCTGACGCAGGCAGGGGAGGGCTGAGATGACGCTTCCCATCATCGGCGCCGATCAGCGCATGTCCGAGCGCCGCGGCGTGAAGGGCGTGCTGATCGGCAAATCCGGCATCGGCAAGACCTCGCAGTTGTGGACCCTCGACGCAGGCTCGACCCTGTTCCTCGATCTGGAGGCGGGCGACCTCGCGGTCGAGGATTGGGCCGGCGACAGCCTGCGCCCGCGCACTTGGAGCGAGTGCCGCGACCTGGCGGTGTTCATCGGCGGCCCGAACCCGGCGCTGCGCGACGACCAGGCGTACAGCCAGGCGCACTACGCCGCCGCCTGCGCGCGCTACGGCGATCCGGCGCAGTTGGCGAAGTACCACACGTTGTTCGTCGACTCGATCACCGTCGCCGGTCGGCTCTGCCTGCAGTGGAGCAAGGGCCAGCCGCAGGCGTACTCCGACAAGACCGGCAAGCCTGACATGCGCGGCGCCTACGGCCTCATGGGCCAAGAGATGATCGCGTGGCTCACGCACCTGCAGCACACCCGCGGCAAGAGCGTGTGGTTCGTCGGCATCCTCGAGGAGAAGATCGACGACTTCGGCCGCCGCCTGCTGCAACTGCAGATCGACGGCAGCAAGACCGGCCTCGAACTGCCGGGGATCGTCGATGAAGTCGTCACGATGACCGAGATCGCGGCCGACGACGGCACCGCATACCGCGCCTTCGTCTGCCACACCCTCAACCCGTGGGGCTATCCGGCCAAGGACCGCTCCGGCCGGCTCGATCTGATCGAGGAACCGCACCTCGGCCGCCTGATGCAGAAGATCGCCGGCAGCGCGCGCCCCGCGCTCGAACGGCTCGACTTCACGCGCCCCGCGACCACGACCACCACCACTTCGCACGCGCCGGCTGTTGCCGCGCAGGAGACTCCATGACCGTCTGGAACGATTTCAACGACGCCGAACAGCAGCAGACTTTCGACGTCATCCCCAAGGGCACCGTCGCCTGGGTACGGATGACGATCAAACCCGGCGGTTACAACGATCCCTCGCAAGGCTGGACCGGCGGCTGGGCGACGCGCAGCGACGAGACTGGCGCGATCTACCTGGCCTGCGAGTTCGTGGTGCTGGAAGGCCCGTTCGCCAAGCGCAAGCTGTGGTCGAACATCGGCCTGTACAGCCCGAAAGGACCGACCTGGACCGGCATGGGCCGGAGCTTCCTGCGCGCGATGCTCAACTCCGCGCGCAACGTCCGACCGGAGGACAACTCGCCGCAGGCCGCCGCCGCACGGCGCATCCAGGGCTTCCACGAACTGGAGGGCATCGCCTTCGTCGCGAAGATCGACATCGAGCGCGACGGGCGGGGCGATGCGAAAAACATCATCAAACAGGCGGTGGAACCCGGACAGCCGGACTATCCGCCGGGCGCGCCGCCCGCGGCCGGTGCGGCGGCCCGCGTGGCCGCGCCGGCTGCGACGCACGTCGGGCCGGCAGCCCCGACCGGCCGCCCGACGTGGGCGCAGTAAGGCCCGCTCGTGCGGTGCTGGGCCTGCGGCCAACCGGCGCGCGGGTTCGGTCACCTTGACCTGAGACACCCGCCCGCCGATCCACGGCGTTACCCGCACCGCTGGGCCTTCTGCTCGCGCCGCTGCCAGGACGCCTTCCACCAACTCTACGACACCCGCCGCCGGCACGAGCCGGCGGCGCTGGAGGAGCTTGTTCCCGTGACTCTGCCCCTGTCCCCCGATGCCCAGCGCGCCTGCCTGCTCGCGCTCGGCAATGCCGCCGACGCGGTTGGCTTCGCCGTGCCGCTGGCGCAGTACTCGCAGCGGCAGGCGCTGCACGTCATCGATGCGGTGATCCACGCCTACGAACGCCAGCAGCACCAGCAGTCCCGCGCGCTGCGCGGACTGCCGCCGCTGGACGATTTCGAAGATTCCGAAATTCCCTTCTGAGGCCGAACGATGCTGGATTTCAACTCATCGTCGACCGAGTCCGGACGCCTCGAAGCGTTGATCGACATCGGCCTGCAGCAGGCGCGCGCGGCCGAGCCCCGGCGCACTTATCTCGGTGCATCGCGGCTGGGTGTGGCCTGTTCGCGTGCGCTGCAGTACGAGTATGCCGACGCGCCGGTCGATCCCGGCCGTGACACCGACGGCCGCATGCTGCGGATCTTCGAGCGCGGTCACGTGCTCGAGGAGAGCATGGTCGCCTGGCTGCGCGGCGCCGGTTTCGATCTGCGCACGCGCCAGGACGACGGCACGCAGTTCGGCTTCTCCGCGCTCGATGGGCGGCTCAAGGGGCACGTCGACGGCGTTTTCGTCGGCGGCCCCGAGGGCTACGACTACCCGGCGCTCTGGGAGTGCAAATTCCTCGGCGCGAAGGCCTGGCGCGAACTGGAAAAGAACAAGCTCGCCGTCGCGAAGCCGGTGTATGCCGCGCAGGTCGCGATGTATCAGGCCTATCTCGACCTTCACGCGAATCCCGCGCTGTTCACCGCGATCAACGCCGACACGATGGAGGTTTACGCCGAGCGCGTGCCCTTCGACGGCCAGCTCGCGCAGCGGATGTCCGATCGCGCGGTGCAGATCGTGCTCGCCACGGATGCCGGCGAGCTGCTGCCGCGCGGCTTCTCCGATCCCACCCACTTCGAGTGCCGGTTCTGCGCCTGGCAGGACCGCTGCTGGAGATCCGCATGACCCCCGATGTCCTACCCGATTGCAACGCGCCGATGGTCGCCGCGCGCACCGCGCACCAGGCGCTGCGCATTCCGATGCAGTGGCTCAACAACAAGGTCGAGCGCAGCGCGCGCGGCGTGCCGCACTATCGCATCGGCCATCTGGTCCGGTTCCGGCTCAGCGAACTGGAGCAGTGGCGCGATCGCCACGCGGCCGTGATCGCACCGCGACTGGAACAGGCCGATGCCGCAACGGTCGTCGTCTCACCGCCGCCGGTCGCCACGGATTTCAACGGCGTGAACTGGCACCGCCGCGAAGGGCTCGCCGAGATCTTTGTGCGCCGCCACAGCAACGACTGCCGTTACAGCGCGCGCCAGCGAAGCTGGTTCGTTCGCACCGATCAAGGCTGGCACCGGGACGATACGCTTGTCGTGTTCGACCGGGTGCGCGGCATTTGCCGTGAAGCCGCTGATCGCGCCCGGACAGAACAGGCACGGCGCTGGTTCGCCAGTGCCACGACGGTCGCGGCCGTGGAGCGGATCGCGCGTCTGCGCGCGGATGCGATGCCGGCCGGCGAGGGGAGCGCGCAGTGACGCATCCGTCTCTGGACTTCAACGATGTTCCGCAGGTCGCCGCGCCACGCGACGGTCGGGACGAGATCCGCGCGCAACTGCTCGATCGTCTGGAATCGGTGCTGACCGCGCTGTTCCCCGCCGGCAGAAAGCGGCAGGGCAAGTTCCTGATCGGCGACGTGCTCGGCAGTCCCGGCGACAGCCTGGAGGTGGTGCTCACCGGCGAGAAGGCGGGTCTGTGGACCGACCGCGCCAACAATACCGGCGGCGACATCTTCGACCTGATCGCGGCGCACTTCCGGATCGATGCACACGCCGAGTTTCCGCGCGTGCTGGACGAGGCGGGTCGCTTGCTCGGACGTGCGTCCGCGATGCCGATCGCGAAACCGAAAAAATCGCCGCCGATCGACGACCTCGGCCCGGCGACCGCGAAGTGGGATTACCTCGACGCCGACGGCCAGTTGATTGCGGTGGTGTACCGCTACGACCCACTGGGCGGCAAGAAGGAGTTCCGGCCGTGGGACGCCAAGCGCCGCAAGATGGTGCCGCCGGAGCCGCGGCCGTTGTACCACCAGTCCGGGATCGCGACCGCGGACACCGTCGTCCTGGTCGAGGGCGAGAAGTGCGCGCAGGCGCTGATCGACGCCGGCATCGTCGCGACCACCGCGATGCATGGGGCGAACGCGCCGGTCGACAAGACCGATTGGTCGCCGCTGGCCGGCAGGACGGTCGTCCTCTGGCCCGACAAGGACAAGCCCGGCTGGGAGTACGCCGAGTGCGCCGCACAGGCGATTCTGGCCGCGGGCGCGCATGGATGCCGGATTCTCTATCCGCCGGAAGACAAACCCGAAGGCTGGGATGCGGCCGATGCGATCGCCGACGGTTTCGATGTCGCTGGATTTCTGGTCGCCGGCCCATGCACGCCTGTCCGTTATGCGGGCGATCTTCTGGCGACGCAGACCGCGCAGGCGGGCGATCCTGTGGCCGGGCACGGCCTGTTCGAGGATCTGGACTGGACCTCGGAAGCCGGATTGGCGCGGGCGTTCACCCGGCGCAACGGCCAGGACTGGCGCTACTGCGCACCGTGGGGCAAGTGGCTGGCCTGGACAGGCACGCGGTGGAACGCCGACCAGCGCCTGTACGTCATGCACCTGGCGCGCGAAATGTGCTGCGCGGCGGCGCTGATGTCGAAGTCGCCGCCGTTGAGTCGCCGGCTGGCCAGCGCCGCCTCGATCGCCGCGGTCGAGCGGATCGCACGATCGGAGCCCGAACTCAGTTCGATCCCGGACGAGTGGGATGCGAACCTCTGGGCACTGAATACGCCGGGCGGGGTCGTCGATCTGCGCAACGGCCGATTGGCGGCGCATCGGCGCGAGGATGCGATGACCCGAATCGCCACGGCGACGCCGCGCGGCGACTGCGCCCGCTGGCGCGCGTTCCTTGGCGATGTGACCGGCGGCGACGCGGAGTTGCAGGCGTACCTGCAGCGGATGGCCGGCTACTGCCTCACCGGGGCGACCAGCGCGCACGCGCTGTTCTTCCTGTACGGCACCGGCGCGAACGGCAAGTCGGTGTTCGTGACCGCACTGGCGACGATCCTTGGCGACTACGCGACCAACGCGCCGATGGATCCGTTCATGGAAGCGCGCGGCGATCGCCACCCGACCGATCTGGCCGGACTGCGCGGCGCGCGCTTCGTCGCCTCGGTCGAAACCGAACAGGGCCGGCGCTGGAACGAGTCGAAGGTCAAGGCGATTACCGGCGGCGACAAGGTCTCAGCGCGCTTCATGCGGCAGGATTTCTTCGAGTACACCCCGCAGTTCAAGTTGGTCATCGCGGGCAATCACAAACCGGCCATCCGCAACGTCGACGAAGCGATGAAGCGGCGCATGCACCTGATCCCGTTCACGGTGACGATCCCGCCCGAACGCCGCGATCCGAAGCTCACCGAGAAGCTGCTCGCC
>JBIJBH010000238.1:0-6052 GCA_044345315.1 Lysobacteraceae bacterium | reverse complement strand
TTCTTGACTCGCGCTCCGCGCTCGCCCTTCGGGCCGGCTTCGCCGTTCGCGCCGCGAGCGGCGCAGTGGCACAAGCAAAGAAAGGTGGCTCGCTCGCGGCAGCGAGCGAAACCAAGGGGCGAGAGGAAAGCCTCGACGACCATTGCTCTCGAATAGATCAACAGCAGATCCCTCGTCGATGGCTCGGGATGACAAAGCCTTGTTGAATCGGCTTAAGTCATTGAACCGTTTGATGAAAACGTGGGGAGACCTCAGGCCGAGGCGCACCCTATGCGAGCTAGCCCGACCTGCGCTTGAACAACCACAGCGACAGCCCGACCATCGCCAGCGCCGGGATCATGTAGGCGATGCGGTAGTCGAACTTGAACACGCCGGCGAGGCGCACGAACTGGGTCTGCACCAGCCAGAAACCCAGCGAGAACAGGATGCCCAGGAACAGGCGTTTGCCGAGGCCGCCGCTGCGCAGCGAGCCGAACGCGAACGGGATCGCCAGCAGGCACAGCACCAGCACGTTGACCGGATAGAACCAGCGGCCCCAGTAGTGTTCCTGGAATTCGCTGCTGTCCAGGCCGTTGCGTTCGCGGTATTCGATGCCGGACTTGAGCTGCGACGCGGTCATGTAGCGCGGACGCCAGATGTTGCGGGTGTTGGCGGCCAGCGCGGCGGCGTCGAGGCGCGAGGCCCAGCGCTGTTCCTTCGCGGTGGTGCGCACCGCGGACTTGGCCTCGAAGCGGGTGTGCTCGACGTCGCGCAGGATCCACTCGCCCTCGCGGTGCTCGGCGCTGGCGGCGCGGGTGATGGCGCGCAGGCGGCCGTCCTCGGCCAGTTCGAACAGGCGGACGTCGCGCAGTTCCAGCCATCGCCGGCCGCCGGCGCTGCGCTCCTGTCCGGTCTGGGCGTTGAGGAAGACATCGCCCTCGCGCGCCCACAGGCCGGAGAACTGGGCGACGATCACGTCGTTGGACTTGGCCGCCGCCTTGAGCGTGTCGGCGCGGCGCTGCGCCCACGGCCCGAGGGTTTCGCCGTTGACCACCATCAGTGCGGTCAGCGCGGCGAGCGCGAGCACGACCGACAGGCTGATCCGCCGCCGCGACAGGCCCAGCGCGCGCAGCACGGTGAGTTCGGAGGTCGCGGAGAGCTGGCCGAGGCCGATCACCGCGCCGATCACCGCGGCGTAGGGGAACAGCATGTAGGCGCGGCGCGGCAGGCTGTAGGCGACGTTGGTCGCGGCGGCGAGAAAGTCGTAGCGGCCGGTGCCGACATCGTCGAGTTCGGTAAGCAGGCCGCTGATGATCGCGTCCAGCCCGACCAGCACCGCCCAGCTCAGCAGCACCGAGCCCAGCACCACCTGGCCGATGTAGAGGTCGTGGATCTTCGGAAAGGGTCTCATCGGAGCGGCCTCATGCGCCGTTGCGCGCCGCGCGCGGCCGACGGATCGCGCCGTCTCTCGCGTACAACCACACCGCCACGGTCAGCAGCGGCACCAACAGCCACCACAGGCCGAGCATGGCGGGCACCTTGCCGTCTTCGAGCCATTGGGTGCCCAGCATCATCAGGAACACGCCGAACAGGTAGATCAGGAAGCCGATCGCGAGGCTGCCGTAGCGCGCCTGACGCGGCGAGCTGCGCGACAGCGGGATCGCCAGCAGGGCGAAGGCCAGGGTCAACAGCGGCGGCGCGATCCGGGCGTGCAGTTGGGCGTCGGCCTCCGGCCGCGGGTCGCGCAGCAGGGCCAGGGTCGGCTGCAGTTCGATCGCGTCCTGCTTGCGCCGCGGGCTGAGGTCCGGCGGCAGGTGCACCTCGTTGCCGACGTAGCGCATCAGCCGGTAGTCGCGGCCGGCGCCCAGCGGGCCTTCGACCTGGAAGCCCTGGGCGAGATCGAGGTAGCGGTCCTGGCCGTTCGGGACCGACAGGGTGCCGGTCTGCGCGGTGGTCACGTCGAACCGGTCGTCCTTCTGCCGGTAGACGAACACCCGCTGCATCTCGCGGTTCTCCGAGGAAATGCCGCCGATGTAGATCACCCCGCCGCCGCCGGGCAGCTCGGTGAAGCGCCCGGGCTCCATGCCGGCGACCAGCAGATTGCGGCCGGCCTCCTCGATCATGGTCGCCGAGGTGCGATCGGCCCAGGGGCCCAGCCACAGCGAGCAGGCGCCGACCACGGCGACGATCGGCAGCGCCATCCCCGCCAGCGGGCGCAGCATGCGCAGCGGGCCGACGCCGATCGAAACCAGTACCGGCATCTCGGCATCGCGGTACAGGCGGCCCATCGCCAGCATCAGGCCCAGCATGACCGCCAGCGGCAGCAGCAGCGGCAGCCAGGTCAGGAACACCAGCCCGAGCTGGGCCAGCAGCATGGCGGCGGGCACCTTGCCCCGGGCCACGTCTTGGAGCACGTCGGCGAAGGCGCCGCCGACCAGCACGATCAACACCACCACCAGGACGGCGAAGGTGCTCTGCGCGAACTCGCGGATCAGGTATCGGTCCAGCTTCAACATGCGGGGCGGTGGTCCGTGCGCCGGGCACCCGGCGGGGGCTTTGCATTAAACTCGCGGGTTCTGCGCGGGCGCGACCGGCCCCGTCTCCGGGGCCCGCGGGCGTCGGGGGATTGTACGGAACGGCGACCGCCCGGGCGCGCAGGCTGAACGGCGCACGCCCGCCGGTTCAGCGCCGCCGCCTCGCGCTTCCTCCCCCGCCCCCTCACGGAATCCGATCCATGGCCCTCGCCTTCAGCCTGCACGACGTCCCCGCCGACTCCGCCGCCGCTTACGCCGGCGATTGCATCGTGGTCGGGGTGTTCGCCGACAAGACCCTCACCGCCACCGGCCAGGCCCTCAACGCCGTCAGCGGCGGCCGCATCGCCGCCCTGATCGAGCGCGGCGACGTCTCCGGCAAGGCCGGCAAGGTCTCGATGCTGCACGACCTCTCCGGCGTGACCGCGCCGCGGGTGCTGGTCGTCGGCCTCGGCGACGCCGGCAAATTCGGCGTGCCGCAGTACATCAAGGCGGTCGGCGACGCGACCCGCGCGCTCAAGGACGGCGCCTCCGCCAGCGTCCTGTTCAGCCTGAGCGAACTGGCCGTGTCCGGCCGCGACCAGGCCTGGAACATCCGCCAGGCGGTGATCGCGATCCGCCACGCCACCTACCGCTACACCGCCACCCTCGGCGAGAAGAACAAGTCCAAGGGCGAGAGCAAGCTGGCCACGATCGCGATCGCCGGCAGCGATGCCGTCGCCCTCGCCCAGGGCCAGGCGATCGCCGAGGGCGTCGCCTTCACCCGCGAACTGGGCAACCTGCCGCCCAACATCTGCAACCCGGCCTACCTCGCCGAACAGGCGCAGCGCTTCGCGCAGGAGCACGGCGCCGAAGCCGACATCCTCGACGAAGTCCGGATGCAGGAACTCGGCATGGGCTCGCTGCTCGCGGTCGCCCGCGGCTCGGCCAACCGCCCGCGCCTGATCGTGCTCAAGTGGAACAAGGGCGGCGACGCCAAACCCTTCGTGATGGTCGGCAAGGGCATCACCTTCGATACCGGCGGCGTCAATCTCAAGACCCAGGGCGGCATCGAGGAAATGAAGTACGACATGTGCGGCGCGGCCAGCGTGCTCGGCGCCTTCGTCGCCGCCGCGAAGATGGACCTGCCGATCAATCTGGTGTGCATCGTGCCGGCGGTCGAGAACGCGATCGACGGCAACGCCTATCGCCCCTCCGACGTCATCACCAGCATGTCCGGCAAGACCATCGAAGTCGGCAACACCGACGCCGAAGGCCGTCTGATCCTCTGCGACGCCCTGACCTACGCCGAGCGCTTCCAGCCGCAGGCGCTGATCGACGTCGCCACCCTCACCGGCGCCTGCGTGATCGCGCTGGGCAAGTTCGCCACCGGCCTGATGAGCAAGCACGACGATCTGGCCAACGAACTGCTCGCCGCCGGCGAGCACGTGTTCGACCGCGCCTGGCGCCTGCCGCTGTGGGACGAGTACCAGACCCAGCTCAACTCGACCTTCGCCGACGTCTACAACATCGGCGGCCGCAACGCCGGCGCGATCACCGCCGGCTGCTTCCTCTCGCGCTTCACCGAAGGCCAGCGCTGGGCGCATCTGGACATCGCCGGCGTTTCCAACGACGACGGCAAGCTCGGCATGGCCACCGGCCGCCCGGTCGGCCTGCTCTCGCAGTGGCTGCTGGATCGGGCGCAGGGTTGATCCGACTGTTCGCCATGCCGACCCTGATCCTCACCCCTCGACAGACCGACGACACGCAGGCGCTCTGGAAAGCGGCTGCGCGTCTGGGCTGGTCGACGGAGCGATTGGGCGGCTGGCGGATTCCGGACCATCTTCGTTCGCTCGACGAGCCGGTCCTTTACGCCGAAGCGCTTTTCGGCCCGGAGTTTGCGGAATGTCTGGGGCTCGACATGCTCTCGCCCCCGGACGATTGGCTCGTCGAGCTCCCGATGGAGTACAAGTCCAGATCAATCCGACTGACGACGCTGGGCGATGCTCGTTCCCTGGACAGGCCGATGTTCGTCAAGCCGCCGAACGACAAGACATTCCCTGCGCAGGCCTATACCGGAGACAGTTTGCCGACAGGCTACGACGACGCCATGCCGGTGCTCGTTTCGGATCTCGTCGATTGGGATGCCGAGTTCCGGTGTTTCGTCCTCGATCGTCGACTGCACACCTTCTCGGTCTACTCGCGATGCGGCGAATTGCAGCGCGAACACGGATTCACCAGTACACCCGAGGAAGACGAAGCGCTGAAGCACTTCGTCGAACGGCTGCTGTCGGATCCGCGCGTGTCGCTCCCGCGCGCCACGGTCCTCGATGTCGGCACCCTGCGCGACGGTCGCTGGGCCTGCGTCGAGCAGAATGCCGCCTGGGGCGCCGGGATCTACGGATGCGATCCGGAGCGCGTCCTCGACGTGCTGCGCGCGGCTTCGCAGCGCAGGCACTGAAACGCCCATGCCCCGCGCCGACTTCTACCTGATCCAGAAACCGCGCTTCCGCGAGGAACCGCTGCGGCTGGTCTGCGAGTTGGCGCGCAAGGCCTACGACGCGAACCTGTGGACGCTGGTGCTGGCGCGCGACGATGCGCAGGCCGAGGCGCTGGACGAGCTGCTGTGGGCGTTCGACGACGACGCCTACATCCCGCACCAGATCGCCGGCACCGACGACGAGGACGAGTTGACGCCGGTGCTGATCGCCGCGCCCGGGACCGACATCGCGCTGCGTCCGCTGGTGATCAACCTGCGCGATGCGCCGGTCGACGGCGCGTTCGAGCGCGTGCTGGAAGTCGTCCCCGCCGACGAATCCGCCCGCGGCCCGCTGCGCGAACGCTGGAAGCAGTACCAGGGGCGCGGGCTGGAATTGAAGAAACACGATATGTGACCCCATTTCATCCCGGGCACCGCGATGGACCGCTTTTTTTTGCACGGAAAGCGATGAAGCAGGGCCCCTCGCGCCGCTCGGGACGACAACAAAAACGAACCAAGACCCACGACCCATGACCACCCTCGCTTCCGGCTACGAACCCAAGGACTTCGAATCCCGTCTCTACGCGGAGTGGGAAGCGAGCGGCGTCTTCGCGCCGCAGGGCGACGGCCCCGCGTACACCATCCTGCTGCCGCCGCCGAACGTCACCGGCACCCTGCACATGGGCCATGCGTTCCAGCACACGCTGCAGGACGCGCTGATCCGCTATCACCGCATGCGCGGCTACCGGACGCTGTGGCAGATGGGCACCGACCATGCCGGCATCGCCACCGAAATGGTGGTCTCGCGCAACCTGCAGCTCGCCGGCGCCGGCGAAACCCGCGATTCGCTCGGCCGCGGCAAGTTCATCGATCGCGTGTGGGAGTGGAAGCACCAGTCCGGCGGCACCATCGAACGGCAGATGCGCCGCCTCGGCGCCTCCGGCGACTGGACCCGCAGCGTGTTCACCATGGATGCGATGGCGTCGGACGCGGTCATCGAGGCCTTCGTGCGCCTGTACGAAAACAAAGACGAGAACGGCAATCCTGATCCGCTGATCTACCGCGGTCAGAAGCTGGTGAACTG
>JBIJBH010000364.1:0-4268 GCA_044345315.1 Lysobacteraceae bacterium | reverse complement strand
GAACTGGGACCCGGTGCTGAAGACCGCGATCTCCGACCTCGAAGTGGTGAGCGAGGAGGAGAACGGCTTCCTGTGGTCGATCGCCTACCCGCTGGCGAACGGCGAGACCTACGAGCACGTCGAGCACGACGCCGACGGCAACGAAACTCTGCGCGAGACCCGCGGTTATCTGATCGTGGCCACCACGCGCCCCGAGACGATGCTCGGCGACACCGCGGTGATGGTGCATCCGGAAGACCCGCGCTACACGCACCTGATCGGCAAGACCGTACTCCTGCCGCTGTGCGACCGCGAACTGCCGATCATCGCCGACGACTACGTCGACCGCGCCTTCGGCACCGGCGTGGTGAAGGTGACGCCGGCGCATGATTTCAACGACAACGCGGTGGGGCAGCGGCACGGCCTATATCGAATCAATATTTTGACCGATGACGCCAAGATTCGTGAAATTGCCCCTGTATTCGGCGCCCCTTCTACGAAATTTATCTCTGGTGATTTTTTATGGAATATAGGTGCGTTTCAACAAACCGAAGCTCGGCCTGAAGATGGTCAATTGCGTCTTCCAGAAAATTACACCGGCTTAGACCGCTTTGAAGCACGGAAAAAGATTGTTGCTGACCTCGAAGCCGCCGGCCTGCTGATCGAAACCAAGCCGCACAAGCTGCAGGTGCCGCGTGGCGACCGCACCGGCCAGGTAATCGAGCCGTATCTCACCGACCAGTGGTTCGTGGCGATGGACGGTTTTGCCAAACGCGGCCTCGAACTCGTCGAAAACGGCTCGGTGAAGTTCGTCCCGCCGAACTGGATCAACACCTATCGCCACTGGATGGAGAACATCCAGGACTGGTGCATCAGCCGCCAGCTCTGGTGGGGCCATCGCATTCCGGCGTGGTACGACGAGGCCGGCAACGTGCACGTGGGCCGCAACGAGGCCGAAGTGCGCGCGAAGGTTGGCGACATCCCATTGCGCCAGGACAACGACGTTCTCGAAACCTGGTTCTCCTCCGGCCTGTGGCCGATCAGCACCATGGGCTGGCCCAACGCCGAGCTGATGCGCGAGCGCGGCTTCGATCAGTGCGTGCCGTCCTCGGTGCTGGTGACCGGCTTCGACATCATCTTCTTCTGGGTCGCCCGGATGATCGTGATGACCGATCACTTCATGCCGCAGGACACCCCCGACGCCGAGCGCGTGCCGTTCCGTGACGTGTACATCACCGGCCTCGTCCGCGACAAGGACGGGCAGAAGATGTCGAAAGCCAAGGGCAACATCATCGATCCGCTCGACATCATCGACGGCATCGACATCGACACCCTGATCGCCAAGCGCACCACCGGCCTGATGAACCCGAAGATGGCCGCGAACATCGAGAAGGGCTTGCGCAAGGATTACCCGCAAGGCTTCGCTGCCCATGGAGCGGACGCCCTGCGGTTCACGATGACCGCGCTCGCCGGCCCCGGCCGCGACATCAAGTTCGACATGTCCCGCTGCGAGGGCTACAAGAACTTCTGCAACAAGCTCTGGAACGCCACCCGCTTCGCGCTGATGAACACCGAAGGCTTTTCGCTCCCCTCTCCCGCCGGGAGAGGGGTCGGGGGTGAGGGTGCGGCCGCTGACGGGCGCTCGCATGCCACCGAACCCTCATCCGGCGCTTCGCGCCACCTTCTCCCGACGGGAGAAGGAAACAGCATCGCCCCGAAGACCGACGCCGAACGCTGGATCCTCTCGCGTCTGGCGAAGGTGTCGGCCGAAGCCGGCGAACACTTCGCCAGCTACCGCTTCGACCTGCTGTCGCAGGCGCTGTACGACTTCGCCTGGAACGAGTTCTGCGACTGGTTCGTGGAGCTGGCCAAACCCGCGTTGAGCGGCAGCGATGCCGAGGCCGCCGACAGCACCCGCCACACCCTGCTGCACGTGCTCGAATCGCTGCTGCGCCTGCTGCATCCGCTGATTCCGTTCGTGACCGAGGAACTGTGGCGCCAGGTCGCGCCGAAACTCGGCATCGACGGCGCCAGCGTGTCGCTGCAGCGCTACCCGCAGGCTGCGGATTTCGGCGCGGAAGACTACGCCGCGGCCGAGGCCGACATCGAATGGCTCAAGGCCGTGGTCTCGGCCGTGCGCAGCATCCGCAGCACGCTGGGCATCTCGCCGTCGAAGCAGATCGCGCTGCTGTTCCGCGGCGGCGATGCTGCCGACGCGGCGCGGATCGCGAAGTTTTCGCCGCAGCTGTCGTTCCTGCTCAGGCTCGAATCGATCGATACCCTCGCCGGCGAACCGCCCGCGGCCGCGCCCGCCGTGGTCGGCGAGCTGCAGATGTTCGTGCCGCTGGAAGGCCTGGTCGATCTCGACGCCGAACGCGCGCGCCTCGACAAGGAAATCGCCAAGGTCTCGACCGAGAAGGACAAGAGCGAGGCCAAGCTCGCGAAGTTCGGCGGCAACGTGCCGCCGGCGGTGGTCGAGCAGGAACGCCAGCGTCTGGCCGACTGGACCGCGAAGCTCGAAGCGCTGCAGGCGCAGCGCGCGCGACTGGGCTGACGCGATTCCGCCGCCTGTAGAGCGGATCGCAGATCCGCTGCCCCGTCACCGGATGGATGCGCAGCGGATCTGCGATCCGCTCTACAAGGAGCATCCGCAGCTCATCGCCAGCGACCGCGCGTGCGGTGCCGTCGCAGTCGACACACCGAGAACGGCGGGCTTGAGCCCGCCCTACGCCTCCGGCAACAACTCCATCGCCATCACGATCGCGTCCTCGCGCCCCATGTTCGCGGGGTAATAGCGCGGGCGGCGGCCGATCTCGTTGAAGCCCTCGTCGAAATACAGCGCGATCGCGCGCGGATTCGAGGGCCGCACTTCGAGGAAGATGCGCTCGGCGCGGTGGTGGCGCGAGATGCGGATCAGGGTGCGCAGCAGACGGCGGCCGTGACCGCGGCCCTGCATCGCCGGGTCGATGCAGATGTTGAGGATGTGGGCCTCGCCGGCGGCGATGCTGACGATGCCGTAGCCGATCACGACCTCGTCCTGCACCAGCAGCCACGCCGGATAGCCGGCGTTGAGGCAGTCGCGAAAAATGCCGAGCGTCCAGGGAAAGGCATAGGCGCGGGTCTCGATCGACAGCACCGTCTCCAGATCGCTCTCGCGCAGCGCGCGCAGGCTCGCCGGCGACGCGTCGGGCGACTCCATCGCGGGCACGGGCTCGGCGTTCATCCCGGCCTGCGCCGCAAGGCGCGCAGTTGCGGCCACAGCGCGCGTTTGGCGCGCGGATCGCCGCGCAGGGTCTGCGCCGTTGGCCAGCTGCGCAGCAGGGCCGCGGCATCGGCCGCCGCGGGATCGCGCCCGGCGGCGCGCAGCAGGGCGCGGGCCAGCGGATGATCGGGCGTCTGCGCGACGCCGTCGACAGGGGTCGGAACCGGCGCCGCATCGGCCGGAGTGGAAGTCACGGCGCCCGGGACGATCGCCACCAGCCGATGCGCGCTCAGCCCCATCGCATCGAGGATTTCGCGCTGCAGCGGGTCCCAGGCCACTGCGCTCATCCGCCCTCCGCAGGCGCGCGGCGCGCCTGTCGGCGGGCGATCATCGGCCCGAGGAGCGCGAAGGTGGCGAACACGAACAGCAGCACCTTCGGCGGATCGATCACCAGCCCGATCAGGGCCACGATCACCAGCAGCGGCACCACGAACGGCACGCGGTCGTGGCCCGGGCCCTTCTTGCCGCCCTTGAAACTCGGATAGCGGAAGCGGCTGACCATCAGCAGGCCGGCGACCACGGTCACCGCCAGCGCCGCGTAGCGCAGTTCGTCGCCGGTCCAGCCCAGATCGTGCATGGTCCAGACGAAGCTGGCCATCAGCCCGGCCGCCGACGGACTGGGCAGGCCGATGAACCAGCGCTTGTCGACGGTGCCGACCTGGCTGTTGAAGCGGGCCAGGCGCAGCGCGGCGCAGGCGGCGTACAGGAAGGCGCCGAGCCAGCCGATCTTGCCGAGGGTCGGGTTGTCCAGCTTCATCGCGTACAGCGCCCAGTGGTACATGACCAGCGCCGGGGCCATGCCGAAGCTGACCAGGTCGGACAGCGAGTCGTACTGGACCCCGAACTCGCTCTGGGTGTTGGTCATCCGCGCCACCCGGCCGTCGAGGCCGTCGAGCACCCCGGCGACGAAGATCGCGACGCAGGCGGCTTCGTAGCGGCCCTGCGAGGCGGCGATGATCGCGAAGAACCCCGCGAACAGCGCGGCGGTGGTGAACAGATTCGGCAGGAGGTAGATGCCGCGGTTGCG
>JBIJBH010000068.1:0-11298 GCA_044345315.1 Lysobacteraceae bacterium | reverse complement strand
ACCATGCCCAGGCTCTGCGCCCAGTCCGGCAGCGCGGTGTACTGCAGATGGTGCGGACCGGCCCACATGTAGATGGCGATCAGCGCCCAGAAGTGCACGATCGACAGTCGATAGGAATACACCGGGCGGCCGGTCTGCTTGGGGATGAAGTAGTACATGATCCCGAGGAAGCCGGCGGTCAGGAAAAAGCCGACCGCGTTGTGGCCGTACCACCACTGCACCATCGCGTCGACCGCTCCGCTGTAGATCGGGAACGAACTGGTGAGCGAGACCGGAATCGCCAGACTGTTGACGATGTGCAGCACCGCCACCGCGATGATGAACGCGGCGTAGAACCAGTTGGCGACGTAGATGTGCTTGACCCGGCGCTTGGCGATCGTGCCGAAGAACAGCACCGCATAGGACACCCAGACCACTGCGATCAGCACGTCGATCGGCCAGATCAGCTCGGCGTATTCCTTGCCCTGGGTCAGGCCCAGCGGCAGGGTGATCGCGGCGAGCAGGATCACCAGTTGCCAGCCCCAGAACACGAACGCGGCCAGCTTGTCCGACAGCAGCCGCACGTGGCAGGTGCGCTGGACCACGTACAGACTGGTCGCGAACAGCGCACAGCCGCCGAACGCGAAGATCACCGCGTTGGTGTGCAGCGGACGCAGCCGGCCGAACGACAGCCAGGGCAGATCGAAGTTGAGCGCCGGCCAATACATCTGCGCGGCGATGAACAGGCCCACGACCATCCCGACGATGCCCCAGACCACGGTCATCACCGAAAATTGCAGGACCACTTTGTCGTTGTAGGTATCCGCCGTTTGCATGAAAGGCTCCTCCGGATTGCGGAGCAGTCTATGAACGGGGACGGAGCGTCGTTTTGATCCGGATCAAGTGGCGGCGGCGATGGCGGCGTCCGGAGCCGGGAACAGCTGCGCGAAGGAGAAGGCCTCGGCGCTCGGGCCGTGACGATGCAGGTGCAGCAGCCGGCCCAGGCCCTCCTGCGGGCCGGGCCGGACTCCGGCCGGGACCCACCACAGCGCCAGCGCGCCGCCGGGCAGCGGGTCGAACCAGCGCCTGCGGTTGTCGCGCAGGATCTCCCCGTGCACGGCGCGGTAGACGAACTCGCGCAGGGTCTGCGCATCGCGCCAGAGCGAGACGTTCACCAGCAGTGCCTTGCCCGCGGCACCGAGCGCTTCGAACTGCGCGGGATCCAGACGCAAGGGTTCGGTGTCGCTGGCGTGGATCGTCTGCGGCAGATGCCAGACGTAGCCGGGCGCGGCCGCGGCCGCGGCGTAGACGCGGTCGAATTCGGCGTAGAAATGCTGCATCTCCGGCGCGTCGGGCGACATCCTGAGGATGCCGGCGTTGACCAGGGCGAGGCAGTGCGCAGGTGCGGACATCGGGCGGCCGGGCGGAGCGACTGCCGCCGACGATAACCCGCGAAGGTTCAGATGTCGCCGTCGGCCAGCCAGCCTTCGCCGCTGCCGTGCTGGAACACCGTATCGGTCGCCAGCACCTCGCCGGCCGGGATCGCGTCCTGCGCCGCCACGCGCCCATAGATCGGCGTGAAATCCGGACGGGTGGCGTCCATCAGCTGGGCGTAGCTGTCGATGACGAAATAGGTCTTCTGATAGCTGTCGATGCGGTAGCGGGTGCGCATGATCCGCTCCAGATCGAAGCCGATCCGGTTGGGCGCGGCGCTTTCCAGACAATGGATGCTCTCGCCCTTGGAACTGAGGATGCCGGCGCCGTAGATGCGCAGGGCGCCCTGTTCGCGGATCAGGCCGAACTCGACCGTGTACCAATACAGACGGGTCAGATTGACCAGCGCCTCCGGACCGATCGCGTGCGCCTTCACCCCGCCGGCGCCGTAGGCCTGCATGTAGTCGGCGAACAGCGGATTCATGAGCAGCGGCACATGGCCGAACAGATCGTGGAACAGGTCCGGCTCGGCCAGATAGTCCAGCTGCTCGGGCTTGCGGATCCACCAGGTCACCGGGAAGCGGCGGTTGGCCAGGTGCTCGAAGAAGGTCAGCTCCGGCAGCAGGCCCTCGACCCCGATCAGCTCCCAGCCGGTCGCGGCGCGCAGGGCGCGGTTGAGGTCGACGAATTTCGGAATCCGGTCCGCGGTCATGCCCATCGCGCCCTGGTTGCGCAGGAATTCCGCGCTGGCGCGGCCGACCAGCAGCGCCTGCTGGCGCTCGAACAGGGTCGCCCAGACCCGATGATCGGTCTCGCTGTAGGCGTCCCAGGGCTGATCGACCACGGTCGTGGTGTAGACCGGAACATAGCCCTTGTCGGTCATCTGATGCTCGACACGCTGCGGCTGGGCGTTCATGGCGACTCCTGCTGGGGGGACGGGCGCTCCGGCCCGGGCGCAGACCGAGCCTGCACTCCGCACACTGTAAGCGCTCGATGGCGCAATGAGCTTGCTTCATTGCTTTGATGACGGTTAACTGCGCAAGAAAATTGCGCCAAAAGCGAATTCAGGACAAGACCATGCCGACCATCGATCTCGACCGCACCGACCTGCTGCTGCTGGCCGAGCTCCAGCGCGCCGGGCGCCTCACCAACGCCGAGCTGGCCGAACGGGTGCACCTGTCGGCCTCGGCCTGCCTGCGCCGGGTCCAGCGCCTGGAGCGCGACGGCGCGATCGCCGGCTACCGCGCCGAAGTCGACCCCGAACGCCTCGGCCTCGGCCTGCAGGCCTTCGTCCGCGTCCAGCTCGCCCGCCACGACGCCGAAGCGGTCGCCGCCTTCGCCGCTTTCGTCGACGGCTGGGAGGAAGTCGTCGCCTGCCACGCCCTCACCGGCGACATGGACTACCTGCTGCACGTGGTCGTCCGCGACCTCGAACACTTCTCCCGCTTCCTGCTCGACCGCCTGCTCAACCAGGCCGGCGTCGCCGACGTGAACTCGAGCTTCGTCCTGCGCACCGTGAAGGCGTTTCGGGGGTTGCCGTTGGGGCGGTGAGAGTCACGCGCGGTCGCACTGGTAGGGCGCGTCAGCCGAAGGCGTCATGCGCCGTGATGCGTCGCCGAGGAAGAAACCCGGCCTGCGAGACCGAGTCAGAACGCTGGGCCGCCCGTCGCAGCCAGAAGCGCAAGAGAAGCAAGCGCCAGCATGATGGGAGCGAGCAGCAACAATACGGCGTTGCGGCCAAGATGCCGACGCCCGAAGTACGCCAGAAGCGGCAAGCCTATCCATGCAGGCCATCCATACAGCATGCCCATTCCGAAACCGATCCCCAGCTCGTTGCGAAGCGGATTGTCGGACCCTGACGCCCACGAAACTGCGTAGTAGGCCATGACGAGTGAGGCCAGACATCCCCATACGAATACAAGCCAACGGATGATTGTCATGAGCTCCAGGGAAGGCGCATGAGGCTTCACTGATGGATCCTGCAACACGGCACGCAGCCTTAGTCAGGCGTTTTCCCATATGCGGCCAAGTATCGACCGCATGTATCAAGTAGTTCATCGAACCCGATCTTCAGCGAGCTGGATGTAATGGCGATCGGACTGCCGCACATCTTCAGATTGGCCCTGTTCAGCGCGCGCTTCAGGGGACCTCCTGCTTCGACATATTTCCCGGGGTTGGCCACGCCGACAATCAGCGTCCTCTGCTTTTGCACCTCGAACACGGCGAAGCCGGTGATCTCCGACCACGGGACGAGCCCCGCCGACACTGCGCTCGAATTGTCGAACAGTCCGGCCGGACTCAGAACCAGACCGGGTTTCTTGTCGAACAGCTTTCTGACGCCGAACACCGCGCAGAGACCGAAAAACAGGATCGCCAGCACACCGATGCTGCGGACAAGCATCGGGCTGTTGAAACGACGCTGCGCCTCGATCGCCGCCGAGTCCATCTGGAGCATCCAGACGCCGATGGCGACGAAGGCACAGGCCACGACCACCAGCAACAGCGTCTTGGTCCTGCTCAGTTCGATGATCGTCTCGTTGTCGGTGTTCATGCGATACCTGCCGGATCTGACACGTGAATCGAGCCGACCCGGGAGCGGCACGCACCTCAGGCTCGCCTGATGAAATGAACCCGACCGCCCCTGAGCCCACCGCCTGGCATGCTACTCCTGTCGGGATCGGTGCTGCAAAGCAGACCCCAGGTCCGGGTCAGCTGCGTGGCCCGGGTAAGCGCAAAGCGCGCACCCGGGATGACGAGACGCATAACTCTCCCAAGATTCCCGGTTGCGGCCTTTGGCCTTACGCGGGCTACTCGCTACTCGCTGCACGTGGTCGTCCGCGACCTCGAACACTTCTCCCGCTTCCTGCTCGACCGCCTGCTCAATCAGGCCGGCGTCGCCGACGTGAACTCGAGCTTCGTCCTGCGCACGGTGAAGGCGTTTCGGGGGTTGCCGTTGGGGAGGTGAGCGGTGAGCGGTTTGATCGCTGTTGCCTCTCGACGCCGCGATCCCTTCCCGGTGTTGCCCCGGCGAAGGCCGGAGTCCCGTCTGTGTGCTCTTTCGCTGTCATCCCGAGCGGAGCGGGACCTGTTTTTTTTCGGATCAAGGCGTCCTCGTTTCTTCGAGTCACGCAGTAATTCAGGCTGACGGGGATTGTGTCCAAACGGAGGTATCAGGCGACATTCCGGCCGACGAAAGGAAGTGGTCAATGCCCGATTTCCGACGTCTTGAATTGGTCGGGAATGGTGACGCCTGGTATGTGTTTCTGTCCCCACTGCCCCATCGCCTGCAAGACCGGGCCGAGATCCGCCCCCTTGCGGGTAAGGAAGTATTCCGCTCGGGGCGGATTGTCTTGATAGAACTTTTTCGTGACGAGGCCAGCCGCTTCTAGACGCTTCAAGCGATCCGCCAGGATGTTGGTCGGTATCGCCTCGGGCGAGGCCTGAAGCTCACCGTAGCGGTGTTTACCCGACAGGAGCAGGTCCCGCACTACAAGGAGCGTCCACTTGTCTCCCGCAATGTCCAGGACACCGGCTATCGGACACGTCGAGCGGTAGCCGTCAGGACATTCCTTTTTCGATCCTTTTCTGTTCATGGGGGCGAACTCTAGCCCAGTCACTTGCTTTTTGCAAGAAACGTCGATAGGATGTCACTTGCAATATGCAAGTTAAAAGATAGTGCACCAGGAACAAAGACCCGAATCACCTCAAAACACAGGAAAAATGACATGAACAAGCCAGATTCCATTCCCGGTTCAATAACCCGCCGCCATATCCTGACGGCCGGTGCGGCGATGGCGGCCGCACTGTCGGTCTCGCTGCCCCTCGGCGCCAAGACCGACAGGGTGCTCGCCGCAGACAGCGCGGCTACAGCCACCACGCGCTTTGTCGAAGTCGGCGGACGCAAGCTCGCGTACCGCACCGTCGGCACCGGCAAGCCCATCGTCCTCTGCCACCGGTTTCGGGGTGTGCTGGGACTCTGGGACCCCGCATTCATCGACGCATTGGCCGCAGAGGGCTTTCAAGTCGTGACGTTCGACTACTCCGGGCTTGGCCTCTCGACAGGCGAGAAAAGTTACAACCCGGGCGCCATGGTCAAGGACGCCAAGGACCTCATCGATGGGCTCGGACTGGAGGACGTCGTGATCGCCGGCTGGTCCATCGGCGGGATCGTGGCGCAGATCTACCTGGCCATGTTCGGCGACAACGTCAGTCACGTGGTGCTGTTGGCAACGACGCCGCCCGGACAGCTGACCAAGCAGGCCGAGCAGCTTTTCTATGACGTCGCTGCGAAGCCAGGCATCGATGAGGAGAGCTTCACCACGATTTTCTTCGAGCCGGAAGACGCCGGCAGTCGCGCTGCTTCCCGGCGGTCGTTCGACCGCATCATGTCGCAGAAGATCGAGCGCAGTCCTGATGTTCCTGCCGATTGGGCCATTGCCCAGATCGGCACCACACCGCTCAATCCGGTCTTCCCGTCGGAAGAAGTGCTGCACGTCCTCAAGAACACGACGACGCCCATCCTGCATCTGGGCGCCGACCACGACATCATATTTCCGATCGAGAACTGGTACGCACTCAACAGCCAACTACCGACTCTGAGTCTGATCACCTATCCGAAAGCAGGCCATGGCCCGCAGCACCAGTACCCGGAAATGGCAGCCGAACAAATCGCCGCGTTCGTCAAGGGAATGGGCAAGGCCTGACCCCGAATACCAACTCATACACAACGAATCACTTCGAATCGGAACACATCATGAAACTAGACGGCAATACCATCTTCATCACCGGCGGCGCCTCCGGTATCGGTCGCGGACTCGCGGAAGCGTTCCACCAGCGCGGCAACAAGGTCATCATCGCCGGGCGGCGCAAGGGGTTGCTTGACGAAGTCGTGGCCGCCAACCCCGGTATGGAGGCCATTGTGCTGGATGTCGCCGATTCGGCCAGCATCCAAGCGGCGGCGCAAACCCTGATCGCCCGTTATCCCACCCTCAACGTGCTGATCAACAATGCCGGCATCATGCCCTTCGACAATGCGGCTGGGCAGATCGACGAAGCAACCTCGCGCCGCCTGATCGAAACCAACATGCTCGGGCCGATCCTGCTGACATCAATGCTCATCGAGCATCTGAAGCGTCAGCCGCGCGCCACGATCATCTACAACACGTCCGTGCTGGCCTACCTTCCGTTGGCCTTCAGCGCAGTCTATTCCGCCACCAAAGCCGCCCTGCATTCCTACGCGCTATCGCAACGCTTCATGTTGCGCGACACCGGCGTGACCGTGCAGGAAATCGCGCCGCCATGGGTGGACACCGATCTCATCAAGAAGAGCGGCGATCCTCGCGCGATGCCAGTCGATGCCTTCATCGCTGAAACCATGGCAGGGCTGGCGACCGAAGCTCCCGAAGTGCTCGTCGAAGCAGTCCGTGCGATTCGGGCGAATCCCGGCCCCGGCGAGCACGCACTGATCAATGCATTCAATGCCGACCTCATCACCAATCCGCCACCGATGTGAGTCCCGGCAGGATTCGCAGCGTCATTGTGCGTGAGTTGACTATTTCCCCGCCCTCCCTGAAAGCAGGTAGCAGGTAGCCCGGGTAAGCGCAGCGCACCCGGGTTGAACGACAAAAGATCCCCGGGTGCGGCCTGCGGCCTTACCCGGGCTAAACAAAGGAGTCAGGTTCATTTTCACTCCGACAAATGAGCCTGACCATTTTTTTCCCTTCTTCCTGTATCTGCGGATCGGATCGTGGGTGTCCTCGTTTCAAGACTCTCGTTTCAAGAGAAGCCGATACGACGACAATTCGCACAGACTGCAGGCAAACCATGTCAAACCCGCACGGAGGCGAGGGGGTTAGCATCGATCCGCTGTCGAACGACAACGACGTCGCGATGCGATCGCGTCGGAGTCGTGCATCGGCGGCAGGCGATCCACAACGAATCGACACAAGGAGAATTTCAGCGATGACGATCTCGAAACTGCAAGGCCGTGCCCGACTCGCGCTGTATGCGGTCGTACTCGGTATCGGCGCGCAACTGGCCCCGGAAACGAGCATGGCCTCGGGCCAGACGGCCTGCCTCAATGCCTGCGGCGAGGAGCTCCGCATCTGCAAGCGCGATGCGATGGCGAATCCCGATGCCTGGGCCGCGGCCGATGCCGTCGTGGCGTGCTTCGACGCATGGGGGCTGTGCACGGCCGCGTGCAACCAGTGAGCGCGCTCCGATGACGACGTTCCGGGCGACGGTCGGCATCGTCGCCCGGATCCTTCCGCACGGACCGCGTCCGCGCTTCGAGATCGACGAGGAAATCCTCATGCCGGGACGAATACTTGCAGCCCTGCGGCTGCCGCTCGGGCTCGCCGTTTGTCTTGCCCTGGGCTACCACGCGACGCCGCTGGCCGTCGGGCTCTGGCGCGACTGGTTCCCGCCGCCGGAATTCGTCGTCGCCGACAACCGCGCGTTCTTCGCGGAGGCCGGCGCGGAGGTGGTCATGTTCTCCGATTCGCGATGCCCGTGGTGCGGCAAGACCCGGGAATTCCTGCGCGCGCGAAACGTCCGCTTCCGCGAATATGTCATCGACCGTTCGCCGGAAGCGCGGGCGCGCTACGCGCGTCTGGACATCGAGAACGCGGCGGTCCCGGTGCTGTTGGTCGGCGAACGGCGGATCGTGGGTTATCGCGAGGCCGCGTTCGGCGATGCGTTGCGCGCGGCGGAGATCGCGCACGACGCACCGCCGCGCTGACGCTGCGCAGGATCGGCCGGGATCACTCTCGGTCCTTCAGGAATCGCGCCATCGACACATTGGTCGGCGACGGCGCGAATTCGCCGGCGACATCGACGAAGCCGCGCATCACCGCGATCTCGCGCGGGGTGCGGTTGAGGGCGTCGCGGGCGTCGGCGGCGGCGCCGTCGCGCAGCAGTTGGCGGGTGGTCTGCAGCAGACCGTGCAACGCGGCGAGGTGGAGCGGGCCGAAGCCGCGCGGGTCGCGGACCTGCAGGGTGGCGCCTTCGTCGAGCAGGCGGGCGAGGCCGGCGAGGACCACGTCCTCGTCGCAGGCGGTGCCGGGTTCGGCGCGGGCGCCGAGCAGCAGCAGCAGCGGGGTGACGCCACCGGCGGCGGGCGCGTCGGGATCGGCGCCGGCCAGCAGCAGCGCGTCGAACAGCGCGATCAGGCGACGACGGTCGCGGCAGGTGAAGCCGAACAGCGCGGCGCAGTGCAGCGGGGTGAGGCCCTGGGCGTCGGCGGCGTTGATGTTGGCGCCGGCGGCGAGCAACCGGGTGCAGACATCGGGCAGGCCGAGCGCGGCGGCGAGCATCAGCACGGTGACGTCGCCGGGCAGGCGCTGTTCGAGCGTCGCGCCGGCGGCGAGCAGGCGGTCGACGATCTCGATCTGGCGCATGCTGACCGCCGCCGACAGCGGCGTGGCGCCGGTGCGCGCGGCCACACGCGGGTCGGCGCCGCGGGCGAGCAGCAGTTCGACCACCGCGCGATGACCGCCGCCGGCCGCGCGCAGCAGCGCGGTGCAGCCCTGCGCGTCGACGGTGTTGATCGGCATGCCCAGATCGAGCAGCTTGCGCACGGCGTCGGCGTCGCCGCCGATCGCGGCCTGCGGCAGATCGGTCGGGCGCAGCGCGCGCGCGGGCAGCGGCCAGTGGCGCCAGTCGAGCCAGTCGGCCAGATCGCGCCGACCGCTGGCGAGGGCGACGCCGAGCGGGGTCTGGCCGTCGGCGGCGCGCACGTCGGGCGAGGCGCCGTGCAGGATCAGCAGGCGCAGGATCGGTTCGCGGCGCAGCGCGGCGGCCAGATGCAGCGCGGTCATGCCGTGCTGGTCGCGCGCGTCGAGGGCGACGCCGATCGCGATCAGGCGCGCGATCAGCGCGGTCCAGCCCAGGCGCACGGCGAGGATCAGCGGCGGATCGCCACCGGTGCTGGAGGCGAACGGATCGGCGCCGCGTTCGAGCAGATCGAGCGCGCATTTCTCCAGACCGCGATCGGCGCGATCGGCGGCGACGCAGGCGGCGAGGAAGCGGGCGAGACCGCCGGCGCCGGCGGGCGAGACGCCGCGCCGCAGCAGCGCCTGCAGCGCGGGCAGCGCGGCGGGTCCCTGCGCCAGCCAGGCGAACATCGGCGTGTCGCCGGCGGCGTCGCGGGTTTCCGGGTCGGCGCCGCGGCCGAGCAGCCAGTCGATCACCGCCGGCGTCGCCGGCGAATCGCCGTCGCGCAGCAGCGCGCCGAGTTCGGTCGCGGACACCAGCGACAGCAGCCGTTCGCACTGCGCCGCGTTCGCTTCGTGCAGCCCGCTGCCTGCGTACAGCGCATCGCGCAGCAGCGCGATCGGCGGACGATCCGGCGGCGGCGGTTCGTCGGCGGTGGCCGGGCCGACGCTGGCCGGCAGCAGGTAGGTGTCGTCGATCGCCGCGACCAGCGCCCAGCGTCCGGCGGCGGCGGCGTGATCGATCGCGCGGCGACCGTCGGCGTCGCGGTGCGCAGGGTCGAGACCGAGGTCGAGCAGCGCGCGGATCAGCGCCGGCGACGGCGCGTCGGCGAGGCAGGCGAGGATCAGCGCATCGCGGCCGTGGGCGTCGCGCACCTGCGGATCGGGACGCGCCGCGAGCAGCGCCTGCAGCGCGGGCAGGCGGCCGCCGCGCGCGGCTTCGAGCAGCGGCGTGCGGCCATCGGCGTCGCGCGCATGCACGTCGGCGCCGGCGCCGAGCAGCACGCCGACGATCTCCGCGTGGCCGGCGAACGCGGCCTCGTGCAGCGCGCTGCGTCCGCGCGCGTCGCGCGCGTCGGCGCGGGCGCGATGCTTGAGCAGGAGTTGCACGCCGGCGGGATCGTCCTCGTCGCCGCCGGCGGCGGCGAGCAGCGCCGGCAGCGCGCCGGGCAGATCGGGTTTGGCGCCGCGTTCCAGCAGGAACCGCGCCAGCCGCCAGTTGCCGGCGGCGCAGGCCAGCGCCAGCGGGGTCTCGCCTTCGCCGTTGCGCGCGTCGATCTCGGCGCCGGCGTCGCGCAGCAGCGCGGCCACGCCGGGGTCGGAACTGCGCGCGGCGTGATGCAGCGGGGTATTGCCTTCGGCGTCGGCGATGCGCGGATCGGCGCCGTTGGCGAGCAGGGTCATCACCGCTTCGGGGCGGCCGTGCCAACTGTCGCGGGTCGCGGCGATCAGCGCGGTCATGCCGGCGTGCCCGGCATTGAGATCGGCGCCGTGCGCGATCAGGGTGCGCAGCAGGCGCAGGTCGGGCAGCACCGCTGCCAGCATCGGCAGACTGCGCTGGTCGCGATCCTCGATCGCCGGTGTCGCATGCGGATTCGCACCGGCGTCGAGCAGGGCCAAGGCGCGTTCGACCCGGCCGTGGCGGGCGGCATCGTACAGTGCGGACTCGAGATCTTCGTCGCTGGCGACTGCGGCCTCGGCCTGCTCCTCGGCCAGCGCGGCTTCGAGCAGGGCCTCGGCGCTGACCGGCGACGGCGACGGCAGACGCAGCAACTGGCGATGGGCCAGCGGCCACAGCAGCGCGCAGCCGGCGGTCAGCACGATGCGTGCGGTCTCGGTCAGCAGATCGGGCACCGCCAGCAGCAGGATGCCGGCCAGCGGCAGCGCCAGCAGCAGCGCCGCGCCGAGGCCGCGCCAGTCGCGGGTATCGGTGTCCATCAGCGCGCGCCAGTGGTCGCGGAGCGCGCCACCCTCGCCTTCCAGCCAGCGCCACAGCGGCCAGGTGCGCCACAGGCCGATCAGCGCGCCGCCGGCGACCGCGCTCAGCGCCAGCGCCGAACCGAGCGTGCCGGCCTGACGCAGCCCGGCCAGCGGCCAGGCGATCGACACCAGGAACGGCGCCAGCGCCAGCAGCCAGAGCAGCGCGATCGCGAGCGCGTCCCGCGGCGTCGGG
>JBIJBH010000467.1:0-3038 GCA_044345315.1 Lysobacteraceae bacterium | reverse complement strand
TTTTTTGCGGGACATCGCGTCCTGTTCCGGGCCGCCGCCGCATTCGCCGGTGCGGAGATGCGTTCGACGCATCGCGTCGTCCGGGCGATCGCGTCATGCGGGCATGGAAAACGATACGACCGCGATCGCGGCACCCTGGGCGACGCCAGCGGCAGCGATGCCTGGTCGCGTTTCTACGATCTCGACCTCTACGACCCATCCGCACCTGCGGTCGGCCAGCGCGCTCGCGCGCTGTTCGGGGATCTCCCGGAGAATCATGCCAGCAGTTCGTATGGTCTGATCTTCGGATCGCTCGCCTCGGTCTCGCTCGAACGCCGCCAGGGTTATGCGCAATACGGCAACGCCGCGCAGGCGACCCTGACCCGATATGCGTCCTGGCGGACGCAGAACCCGCGCTGAGCCGCGCACCGATTCCCCGCTGCCGACGCGAATGCATCGGCGACGGGCCTCGACATCAATCAGTCTCTGAGGTCAGATCCGAAAGCATCGCGATCAGAATGTGCCGCGCTGCACGAACGGCGCGCGTTCGTACAGGCGGCGTTCGCCGCCGCGCGGATCGTCTTCGACCCGACTCTCGACATCGAAGCGCATCGTCGCACGCCGCTGCAGATCGTAGGGCGGCCAACGGGGCAGTCCATCGTGGCCGGGATCGCCGCTGCGCGCGAACGCGATCGTCGCGTCGCTCATCGCGTCGGCGACGCGCTGCGCTTCGCTGCCTGCGCCGGTGCGCGATCCCGGTTGCCGGATATTGTCGAACACCAGCGGGATGTCGAGCGTGTGCATCGCCCCGAACCTGCCGCCCTCCAGGGGCGACGGAAAATCGAGTTGATAGACCCATGTCGGCGCGCCCTGACGCGCGCGCGCCTCGGCCGTGAGCACCGCGCCGCGCCATGACCGACCGGCCGTGGTCGCGGCGAAAAATACCTGACTGGGCGTGTAGTGCGGATACAGCCGGCGGTACTCGGCGACGACCGTCTCCACCGGCAGATCGACGTACTGCTCCCGCCGCAGCCGTTCCGGCAACTGCGACCAGGTCAGCGCGTGATTGGCCGGGTCGTCGCCCAGGAACGCGCGCGTCTCGTCGCGGGTATTGCCGATGATCATCGGGACAGCGGCCGATTGCGCCGGCGCGTCCGGATGGAACGGATGACGGGGCAAGCTGCGCCCGTCCAGCACCGGACCGAGATACAGACGCATGTCCTCGATCCGCGACGGGTCGCGGATCCGCGCGGCCTGCAGCAGGGCATCGGCCGGCAGCGTGCGCAGCGCATCCAGCCGTTCGGGAGCCACGCCCAGCGCATCGAGCAGCATGCGCGCGCGCTGCGCAGCCGCGCGCGGACCGGCCGCCGTGACCTGCTGTCCGCTCATGAGCATTGCGCGATGGAACAGACCCGCGGCTTCGGGCATCGCCATCAGTGTGGCGATCTTGGCGCCGCCGCCGGACTGGCCGAAAAGGGTCACACGGTCCGCGTCGCCGCCGAACTCTGCGGCGTGTTCGCGCACCCAGCGCAGGGCGGAGACGAGATCGCGCTGACCGACGTTGCCGGCATCCGCGTAACGCGGATCGAATTCGCCGAGATGGAGATAACCGAAGACATTGAGCCGATGGTTGACGGTGACGACCACGACGTCGCCGCGCCGGCACAGGCGCGTCCCGTCGTAGAGCGGATCGTCGCCGGCGCCGGTGTTGTAGCCGCCGCCGTGGACATAGACCAGGATCGGCCGTTTGCCGCCGTCCGCCAGCGCGGGCGTCCACACGTTGAGGACCAGGCAGTCCTCCGCGCCGGGCGCGAGCGCGCCGGTCTGCGGCGCAGGCGGGCCGAATCGAGTGCCGTCGCGCACGCCGCGCCACGGCGACTCCGGACGCGGCGGCAGGAAACGCGTCTCGCGCGTATCGGCGGCGTAGGGAATGCCGCGGAAGCAGAGAATGTCCGACTGTCGCGGCTCGACGAAGCGCAGACCGGACACCGCGCCGCTGCGGGTGCGCGCGATCGGTGCGTCGCGCGTGTCCGCTCGTGCAGGAACGAGCGCGACGCCGGCTGCCGCCAGCGCCGCCTGCAATGCGCGTCGGCGTGCCGGATCCATCCGATCAGCGCAGCGGTTCGCGCTTCGGCAGCGGCTTCAGCGGCTCCATCGTGGCGAGGTCCCAGTCGGCTTCGACGAAGGGCTGACGGGTTTCGGGATGCGTCGGATAGCCGCCGACTTCCTGCTCGCTGTCGATGATCTCGCCGCGTCCTTCGATGGTGTCGGCGAGAATGCGGCGATCGATGTCGTCGCGATCCCATGGGCGCGCGCCGGCCTTGGCGATCACCGCGTCCTGCACATCCCGCGCCGGGATCGGTCGCACCCCGAAAGGAAACGCGGGCGCCGTCTTCAGCGCCCGCACGCCGACCGGCGCGGTGCTGTAGCTGCCTTGCATCGGCAGCGGTTGGCCGATGCGATCGACGGCGAGGTTGTCGCGCATGTACAGATCCAGCGGTCCGGAACCGCCGAACATGAAGAACACCGCTTTCTGCGGCGTATCCGGGCCGCCGCGCATCACGTTGCCGATCAGCGACAGCCGCCCGGTCTGGTAGGGGTGACCCTCCCACTCGGCCGCGACCAGGTTGTAATGCACCGCGCGCTGGCCCGGGTTGTAGATCAGATTGTTGACCACCAGGCCCTCCGTGCCGCCCTTGAACATCGGATTGCGTTCGTTGTTGTGCGCGTAGAGATTGCCGATGATCAGGATGTCGCGCGCGTTGTCGTGGATCAGCGACCCCTTCGAATGTTCGCCCTTGCCGTGGCTGGAATGGGCGAGACCTTCGGCGATCAGGTTGTTGCTGAAGGTGATGCGGTGCGAGGTGTTGGAACGCCACTGCGCGACATCGTCGCCCTTGAAGCGCGGACCGGAAGCGGAAAGATTCTCGTCGGTCGCCCAGGTCAGCGAACAGTGGTCGACGATCACGTCGCGGGCGCCGATGGTCGTGATCGCATCGAAATCGACGCCGCTGCGTTTCGGCTGCCCGGCCTCGCCAGGCCGTATGCGGATGTGGCGG
>JBIJBH010000067.1:0-11339 GCA_044345315.1 Lysobacteraceae bacterium | reverse complement strand
AGAACCAGGTCACCATCGGCGGTTCGGTCGCGCGCGTGGTCGATGCCACGCCCACGCGTCTGCGCGTGGTTGCGTTGCGCGATGTCGCCACCGGTCCGGTCGTCGTCGTCACGCCGCTGCGTACGATGACCAGCGCCGATCCTTTCACGCGCGCCGGACACACGCTTGCGCCGACCGCGGAAGAGGACACCGGGCCAGAGCTGATCGAAGGCCGCGACTTCCCCGCCGACCGTCGCTACGACATGGCCGCGAAAGGCACGAACCAGAAGATCCTGGTGGTGCTTGCCAGACCCACCGACATCGATCCGGAGGCAGCGATCCCGCCGTGGGCGGCGGCCGAACTCGGACCGTTCGCGAACGCGAAGGAGTTCGTGCAGCGGATCGTGTCGCATCCGGACCGGGGCGTGAACCGCTATTTCCTGGATGCGACCGGCGGCGAGACATCCGGCGATTTTCTGGTCACCGACTGGATGCCTCTGAGCCAGAATTGGGATTTCTATGCCTGGGGTCCCGCCGATGTCGCCCGCGCGCAATCGGCGCTTGCCGGCGCCGAGGCCGATCTTGCGGCGGTGATGACCGACCCCTCGGCCACCCAGGCCGACATCGACGCCGCACAGGCCCGGGTCGATCAGAAGAAGCAGGCGCTGGAGCAAGCGAACGCATCGGGCGGTTTCCTGCAGCAGGCCGATTTCGCATTCGCCGAAGCGCTGCTCGGCGCGAAGGCGGCGCTCGGCGAGGCCGCATTCAACAGCTATTCCGATCACTTCCTGGTGTTGGCCGGGCCAGGGATGCGCGGTTCATGCTGCTGGTTCGGCACCGGTTTTCACGCAGAATCGGCCAATCCCGCGTTGCCGTTGGGTCCATTCGACATCGATTTCCCGTCGCCCAAGGGCGGGACCTGGATGGCTGAGGACGGCAAGCCCGGACGGATGGCGCATGAACTGTCGCATTTCTTCGCCAGCGGCGATCTTTACGACGGCAGCGCCGGCGCATTCGATCTGATGGGCTTCCACGACAGCCGACCGATGTTCAGCGGCTACAACCAGCACATCAAGGGCGACTGGCTGGAGGACGGCAATGTGGTCCAGTTGCAATGGGGATCGTCGCCGACCTTCGACCAGACCTTCGATCTGATCGCGCCGCAGCGGATCGAAAGCGATTCCGCGGACAGTCTGCGCCAGGTGATCCGCCTGCGCGTGACCGACGGTCTGTACTACTTCGTCGAAGTCCGGCAAACGCCCGATCCTGCCGCGCCCGCAGGTACGCCACCGTCGTTCGACCATGCCATCCCCGGGGTCGATCCGGCGACAGGATCGGGCGTGGTCATCACCAAGGCGGTGGAAAGCAACAACCAGAGCAACAATCTCGAACCGATGATCACGCTGGTGGCGCCGGCGACCACACCGTCGCCGCGCACGCTGGGCGTGGGCGAAATGTTCAGCGATCCGGCACGCACGCTGCGGATCTCGGTCGAAAGCCGTACGCAGGGCCGACCGGCGGTTTACCGGGTGCGGGTACGCTGGGGCACCTTGCCGGCTGCCGATCCCAACGGGCAGTTCGATCTGCGCATCACACCCTGGTCGCCGCCGCCGTGGGAGACCGTCGACATCTGGGCCAACAGTTCCAAGAACGACACCACCTCGCCGGCGCAGATCGTCTACCAGAATCACGAGCCGGGCGACACGACACGTCCGGTCGGCAACGGTGATCCGCCGTGGGTTGGCAAAGACAACACGCTTTACGCGCGTATCGTCAATCAGGGCGTGGCGCCGACGCCGGAACCGGTGCGGGTCACATTCTATTTGAACTCGCCGCCGGGCATCGGCGACGACGGGACGTGGGCACCGTTCGATACAGTGATCCTGCCGCCGTTGGCAGCGAACGAAACCCGCATCGTCGAAGCGTCGCGCAAGTGGCGGCCGGCAGTCGGCGAGCACACCTGCGTGAAGGTGATGATCGAACCGATGACCGGCGAAGTGACGTTCGACAACAATCAAGCCCAGGAGAACTTCAACGAATTCGAGTCGGCTGCCTCCAGCCCCTATCGCGCGGTGACGATGCAGGTGGTGGCGCGCAACCCCTACGACCATCCGGTGGTGATGGATATCGTCGCGCGCAACGTGCCGCAGGACTGGTTCGTGGCGCTGGAGCACGGTGCGGTGTGGTTGCCGCCGAAGGGCGATCGCACGGTGCAGGCGCTGGTGTGGACCGATCGCACTCCAGAATGGGACCAGCCGAAGGATCGCAAGCAGGGACCGTCGAAGGCGTTGATCAGTCTGGAGGGCTGGGTGCAGCGGCCATGGGATCGTTTCTATCCGGTCGGCGGCGTCACCGCGCTGGTGCATGGCGTTCGCCAGACCGAACTGAAGCTCGAAGTACGCCAGGAAAAAGCCCGTGTCGGCAGCAAGCTGACCGCAGCGGGACGCCTGTCGCCGGGCGTGGCGGGCGTGCAGGTCGCGCTGCATCTGGATACGCCGGACGGCAAGCGGCGCGTCGAGACCGCGACGACCGATGCCGGCGGCGGTTTCGTGTACACCTTCGTCGAGCCGCTGGACAAGGAAGGCGCTTATCGTCTCACGGGGTACGTGCTGTCCGGCGGCGGCGCTGAAGCCGGCGAGTCGGCTCCGTTGACGATCCACGTTTCCGAATGAGTCCGCATCGTGCGAACGCCCGGCTTTGACCGGGCGTTCGCAGTGCCATCGCTCCGGGTGCGATCACTCGTCGGCGTTCAGCAGGTTTTCCTGCCAGAAAAGAACGCTCGCCGCCCCGAAATAATCGCTGTTGGTCTTCTTGCGGAACCCGTGGCCTTCGTCGTTGAACAGCAGGTACCAGACCGGCTGGCCGTTGCCGCGCACCGCCTTCACGATCTGCTCGGCTTCGGTCCACGGCACGCGCGGGTCGTTCTTGCCCTGGGCGACGAACAGTTTGGAGCGGATCTTCCCGGCGTTGTTGAGCGGCGAGATGCGTTCGAAGAACTCGGCCATCTGCGGGTCGCGCTCGTCGCCGTATTCCACCCGGCGCAGGTCACGGCGATAGCTTTCGGTGTTCTTGAGGAAGGTGCCGAAGTGCGAGATGCCGACCACGTCGATGCCGGCGCGGATGCGGTCGCTGTAGTGCACCAGCGACGCCAGCACCATGTAGCCGCCGTAGCTGCCGCCGACCACGCCGACGCGCGAGGCGTCGAGTTCGGGCTGCTGCGCGATCCAGTCCAGCAGCGCGCCGATGTCCTTGACCGAATCCTCGCGCTTCATGCCGTTGTCGAGCGAGAGGAAGGTCTTGCCGTAGCCGCTGGAGCCGCGCACGTTCGGCACCAGCATCGCCACGCCCATTTCGTTGGCCATGAACTGCGCGGTCGGATTGAAGGTCGGCAGCGACTGCGCTTCGGGACCGCCGTGGATGTTGATGACCACCGGCAGCTTGCGCCCGGCGGGCACGTTGGCCGGGCGGTAGTAGAACGCCGGAATCGTGCGTCTGACTTTACCCTGATTGCCGCCGTCGACCATGTCGAAGGTGGGATAGCGGATCAGGGTCGGCGCGACGAACTTCGACGCGTCCAGCCCGCCGACTTCGCTGCGGGTCCAGCGCGTGAGCGTGGCCTTGGGCAGATCGATCACGAACACGTCGCTGGGCGAGGTCGCGCTGTTCATGCTCAGCGCCAGACGCTTGCCGTCGGGCGAGAACGCGCCTGAGCCGAACACGCCGATCGGCAGCTCGGGCAGCTTGATCTCGCGATGCGAGGGGAGTGTGAGCACGCGCAGTTTGCTGATGCCGTCCTCGTTGGTGACGTATGCCAGATGCTTGCCGTCTTCGGACAGGCTGAAGCCCTCCACATCCCACGCGATCTTGCCGCTGAGCACGGTCAGCTTGCCGCTATTCGGGTCGTGGTGACGCAGGGTCCTGAATTCCTGGGCGACGCCGTTCACCGGCTCGTCGGAGATGTAGTAGACCGACTTGCCGTCGTGCGAATAGGCGAAACCGCCGAACGCGGCCTTGCCGCCTTCGACCGGGAACATCCGCAGCTCGCCGCTCTCCAGATTCACCTCGCCCGGATACGATTCCGCGGCCGACACGCTCCTGACGACCAGCAGGCGCTTGCCGTCGGGCGAGAAGTCGGCGGCCAGCCAACTGCCGCCGGCGGTGACCACCGGTTTCGCCTGGCCGCTGACGACATCGCGCACCCACACGTCGGTGTCGGTGCCGTTGCGCGCCGTGCTGCGATACGCCATCAGCCGTCCGTCGCGCGAGAAGGTCGCGCCCGAGTTCTGGGTGCGCTTGCCGTCGGTGAGCAGGGTCACGTTGCGGGTGGTTTCGTCGAACCAGTACAGCTGCGAGAACTCGTCGCCGCCGCGATCCTTGGAGAAGACGAATCCTTTCTGCGCGGCGGCGAACGGCAACGGCGTGATGCCGCCGAGCGGTTCCGGATAGAAGGTCAGCTGCTCGCGCATGCCCAGCGGCTGGCAGACGCGATGCGCCTGACTGGTTTCGGCGAAACGGGTGCTGATCAGCAGACAGCCGTCCTGCGTCCAGCCAGCGACGCCGGCGCCGCGGGTGTTCTGGTAACGGTTGAGGCGTTCGATCAGATCGGCCGGAATCGCGGGGATGTTCTCGCTGATGCGGTTGCCGACCTCCTCGCGTTTGACCGCGGGGGCCTGGGCGGAAACGAAGGCGGGCAGGGCGCAGGCGAGGCCCAGAAAGGTGGCGGCGAGCGTATTGCGGCGCAGCATGATCGGGTCCCGGATAATGGACAGCTTTCGAGCATAGCCCCTGCGCGGTTGCCGGACTCTGGCCGGAAGTCATGGTGCGCCGTCCAGACATCGCGCGTTCGCGGGCGCTGCCTCCAAGCCGTGCGCCCATGGGTAGACTGGCCGCACGCTTTCCGCTGGAGACGCCCATGCCCGACCGTCGCAGCGTGATTCGGGGATTGGTGGCCGCAGGTGCACTGACGCTGGCCGCAGGCACGGCCCGTTCGAACCGGCCAGCACGACCGCGCGACCGTGGCGCGAACAGCATCGACGGCGCCGGCGGCACCGGTCTGCTCTGGTTCGAGGACGATGCCGCGGCGACCCGCACCGAACTCGAAGCGATCCGCGCCTCGGGCATGACCGCGGTGGTGCTGACGATCGCGCCCTCGCGCAGGTTCTGGATGGACGATGCCGCGTTCGAGAAGACGAAGACGACGATGGAGCGCTGGCGATCGATCGCCGACCGCCACCCGCAGCATCTGCTCGTCGTGCGCGACAGCGCGGATCTGGCTCGTGCGAAACGCGAAGGCAGACTCGGACTGATCTACACCTTCCAGGGCGCCGAGCCGCTGGGCGAAGACGACGTACGACTCCCCATCGCGACGGCATCGCAACATCATGACCGGCTGCCTGTTCCGCGCGGCAAGGGCAAGCTGGACAGGCGTAATGAGTTTCGGCTGGCATGGTCTTCAATGAAGATGCGATCGCATCGCAACCGAGCCTGCATGATCGGTATTTCCGGTCTCATCGGCCGCAAAGGCGCATGCCGCCTGGGCCTCGCAAAAGTGTCCAAGGCGATGGGTTGTTTCGATGGCCGGATGCTGGCGAGGGGCCAGGGCATGTCTTGCACATGCCTCTGGCTCGCGATCGGAATCAGCCAAACCCCTGCGTCGATCACGCCACCAGTAGCGCACCCAGCGCATCCACGAATGCGTCGACGTACAGCGACAGGTCTTCCAGCAACGTGGATTCGACCTCTGCGATCTGATAAATCATATTGCCGCCTACCTCGATTCGCTCGACAGAGAACATCTGGGTGAACACGGTTTCCGCGTCCTCTGCTGCCACGTTCTCGAAGATGTCCGGGATTGCCTGGATCATCTCGTCCTGCATCTGATCGCCGACTTGCAGAAGGTCCCGAAATCGGTCGAACGAGACCACGTCGCGGAAATACCACACAACATCGGAATTCTTGATGCCCGCGATCAGGCGGGTCGGTTCGTCCTCGGCGCTGATTTCCAAAAACTCGAGAGTCGATGGCATGATGGGAGTCCTATCGGGTGGAGAGTGTGGCTTCGATGCTGAGTGATTCGTGCTCCGAAAGGGAACGGACCATCAGTCTGAAGCCCTTGAACGCCGACGCGCGCGGGTTGATGGCCCAGTAGTCCGAGCTTTCGCCGGCTTCTTCGGGTTTGCGCCAGTCCACTTCGCGCAGTAGGGGCGGCTCGCGCCCCCAGTCGACATTGAACTGGTAATTCGGGCGGTAGCCCGCTCCAAACAGCTGGATGTGCGTCCTGATGGCGATCGATACCCAAAGATTGTGTTCTTCGTTGTGCCAGATATTGCCGAACAGATCGTTCATGTGCGTCCCGATCTTGCCCATCCAGGACGAGTTGTCGACGATCAGCGTTTCTTCGCCGAGCACTTTGCGCAGCTTGTCGGCCGGTTCGCTGATCAGCTCGCTGTAGCCCGGGAAATCACCGCCGATGGTTTTATGCCTCGAAAAATCGAAAGGAAGCTGGTTTTTATAGGTTATCTTCAGCATCGAAAGCCTCCATGCGGCGAGTGACGAGGGCTGCATCGAAATCTTCAAGGGAGCTCTTGCCGAATGGAAGTCCAAATCTTGCATGGATCGGAGCAGGTCGAGGCTGGCGCCGTCGTCGGGCCTGAGCCGGACATCTCCGCGGCGCTGCTGATGCGCCATATCGATCACGTGCTGGATATGTTTGTTGGCGCGCGCCTGATCAACAAGATTTTCGCGCGCGTTTTCCAATCCCACGCCATGGGGCGGCTGGTCATCGCCCATTTCGATTGGCAAGCCGGCTCCGGGCCCCGCCCGACGTTGGCGTGGCTACAGTCGAAAACCGGATGCGGACGAACGCTCGCGGCGTTTATCGGCATCGCGAAAGTCGCGCGTCTGGTGGTTTCGGAATCCGACCCGCACGACCGACGTCTGCGCTATCTGATGCCGAGTCAGCGCATCGTCGACGGGCTTCGCGATTGGTTGAAACATCATGTGCGGCTGGCTGAAGCTTTGGGACTCATGCCGCCGGGCTGCGCGCTGCGCTTGTACGAGGATCGGGAATACTTCGAACGCTATGTGCGCGCCACGGCGCTCGTGATCGACGGTCTGCACGAGAACCGCGGCCGTTTCGCGCTCTGGGATTGGTTCGAAAGCCGCGAGTGCGGCTTGCGGATCGCGTATTCGTATCTTCGCGAGCACTGCTTGCGCTCGATCCAGTCAGGCGCGCCTGTGCATGAGCCGCAGTGGCTTGCGATCGGAAGCGCGCAAGTCGCCGAGATGCTCGGCATTTCCAAGTCGCATGTGCGCAACGTCGTCAACGGTGCGGAGCGGATCGGCGCGATGGAGCACGATTCGTCGCGACGACGGTTGCGACTGACCCGCGAGTTCCTGGCGGAGTCGCGCGAGTCCCTCCTGCATCTGCTCATGCTGATGGCGGCGGCCCATCGCCGCGCCACGGACGCGTGATCCCGGGCGGCGATCAGCGTCCGGCCGGGAACAGGCTTTGCAGCAGTGCGCGCAGTTCGGCCTTGTCGTGTTCGTCGAGGCCGGTTTCGCGCTGTTTCGCCTGCAGTTCGTCGATCCGCTGCTGCAGGGTCTGGCGTTCGAGCTGGGCCATGGCGTCGAGGAATTCCTCGTTCCATTTCGCTTCCTCGCCGGGTAGGGCCTGCGAGGCGAGTTTCTGCAGCGCCGCGGCTTCCTCGCGGCCTTCGAAGTGTTCCAGCAGCGCGCCGACGGTGATGTCGGGGCGCTCGCGCACGAGCGCGATCAATTCGGCGAGCAGTGGGATGCCGGGTTGACGCAGGGCGCCGAAGCGGTAGGGCGGTTCGAGGTCCAGCGCCAGCGCCGGGCGCTGCAGCAGCAGCGCGATCGCGCCGCGCACGAGGCTGCGCTTCTGGGTCTGCGCGGGCGATGTGCGCGGGCGCGGCGGCGGCGATGACGGCGCGTTCGCGCGCGCGCCGACGCCGGTGATCTCGGTCAATCGCTGGCGCATGAGATCGCCGAAGGCACCGTCGGGGATCTGCGCCAGCAGCGGTTTCGCGCGTTCGGCGAGACGCGCCTTGCCATCGAGGGTCGCAAGATTCACATCCTTCGCCAGGTCGTCGTAGAAGAACTGCGACAGCGGCACCGCGTCGCGCAGGCGGGCATCGAAACCGGCGGCGCCTTCCGCGCGCACGAGGGTGTCCGGGTCTTCGCCTTCGGGAAGGAACAGGAAAAACGCCTGGCGGCCGTCCTTCATCCGCGGCAGCACCGATTCCATCGCCTTGCCGGCGGCGCGTCGGCCGGCGGCGTCGCCGTCGAAGCAGAAATAAACGTCCGGCGCGTTGCGGAACAGGAGTTCGGCGTGATCGGGCGTGGTCGCGGTCCCCAGCGTCGCCACCGCCTGCGCGATGCCGTGCTGGAACAGCGCGATCACGTCCATGTAGCCTTCGACCGCGATCAGGCGTTCGATCTTCTGGTTCGCCTGCCGCACCTGCCACAGGCCGTAGAGTTCGCGGCCCTTGTGGAACAGCGGCGTCTCCGGCGAGTTCAGGTATTTCGGGCCGTCGTCCTTCTCCAGTACTCGGCCGCCGAACGCGATCGTGCGTCCGCGCCGATCGTGGATCGGGAACATCACCCGGTCGCGGAACTTGTCGTAGACGTGGCCCTTGTCGTTGCGCGAGAACAGGCCGACGCGTTCCAGCAGTTTCATCCGCCGCTCGTCGGTGCCGAGCGCGTCCTTCAGCGCGGAATAGCCGTCGGGCGCGTAGCCAAGGCCGAACTGCGCGCGGATCTCCGCGCTCAGCCCGCGACGTTCGAAATACGCCAGCGCCTTCGGGCTTGCGGCGAGCTGGCGCTGGAAGAATTTGCTGGCCGCTTCCAGCGCCGCGTACTGGTCGACGCTGTCGGGGTTGGCGTTGCGCTGCTGGGTGTCGCGCGGCACTTCCATGCCCGCGCGCTTGGCCAGCTCGTCGACCGCGTCGAGGAATTCGAGGCGGTCGTAATTCATCAGGAAACTGATCGCGGTGCCGTGCGCGCCGCAGCCGAAGCAGTGGTAGAACTGCTTGATCGGCGACACCGTGAACGAGGGCGAGCGTTCGTCGTGGAACGGGCAGCGCGCCGAGTACTCGCGGCCCTGCCGCTTCAGCGGCACGCGCGACCCGATCAGCTCGACGATGTCGGTGCGCGCCAGCAGGTCGTCGATGAAGGCGTCGGGGATGCGGGCCATGTCGCCTAGGATGCCATCAGTCGACGCTGCCGCGGATCACGCGTCCTGCGCCGCCAGCGCCTTCAGCGCATCGCCGGTCACGCGCTGCACGGTCCACTCGTCCATGCCGACCGCGCCGAGGCGGCGGTAGAAGTCGATCGCGGGGGCGTTCCAGTCCAGGACCCACCACTCGAAACGGCCGCAGTCGCGCTCGAGGGCGATCTTCGCCAGCCGCACCATCAGCCGCTTGCCGAGCCCGAGTCCACGGTATTGCGGGCGCACGAACAGGTCTTCGAGATACAGCCCCGGCTTGCCGAGGAAGGTCGAGAAGTTGTGGAAGAACAGGGCGAAGCCGGCGGGTTGGCCGTCGACTTCGGCGATCAGCGCCTCGGCCCGAGGCCGTTCTCCGAACAGGTGCGCGGCGAGACCGGCTTCGTCGGCGACGACCTCGTGGGCGAGCTTTTCGTAGTCGGCCAGCTCGCGGATCAGGGCGAGGATCAGCCCGGCGTCCTCGCGGACCGCCGGGCGGATGACGATGGCGGGAGCGGCGCGCATCGCGGGTCGGGGGTCAGCCGGCGAGCCGCTGCTTGATCAGCTTCGAGACCTCGCCCATGTCGGCCTGGCCGGCCAGACGCGGTTTGAGGACACCCATCAGCTTGCCCATGTCGGCGGGGCCGGCGGCCCCTGTCTCTGCGATCGCGGCCTCGATCGCGGCCTTGATCTCGGCCTCGCCCATTTTCTCGGGCAGGTACTGACCGATGATCGCCAGCTCGGCGCGCTCGATCGCGGCCAGGTCGTCGCGGCCAGCCTTGTCGTACTGTTCGATCGAGTCCTTGCGCTGCTTGACCATCTTCTCCAGCACCGCGAGCACCCGGGCGTCGTCCATCTCGACGCGCTCGTCCACTTCCTTCTGCTTGATCGCGGCGTTGATCAGGCGGATCGCGGCGAGGCGGTCCTTCTCGCCGGCCTTCATCGCGGTCTTCATGTCGTCGGTGAGGCGTTGCTTGAGGCTCATGGGTCGCTCCGTGTGGCTCGGCGCGCGGTCGCGCGCCGCTGGGGATGAGGGATCGGGAAACACAAAAAGCCGGCTGCGCAGGGCGCGGCCGGCTTCGGGATTCGCTGGATACCGCGACCGGTGGGTCGCGTCAGGGAATCGTGCGTACTGGGGATCAGTACAGGCGCTGACGCTTGGTGGCGTCGCGCGAGCTGCGGCGGGCCTGACGCTTGACCGCGGCGGCCGCCTTGCGCTTGCGCTCCTGGGTCGGCTTTTCGTAGAACTCGCGCTTGCGGACTTCGGCCAGCACGCCGGCCTTCTCGCAGGTGCGCTTGAAGCGGCGCAGGGCAAACTCGAACGGCTCGTTTTCGCGGACTTTGACGCTGGGCATAGGATTCTCGGTGGCATGAGCCGGCCGCCTGGGCCGGAAGAGCCGCGCATGATAACGGCCCGTCCCCCGCCGGCGCAAGATCGGCGCGCCCGCCGGGGTAAGCTATGCGGCTTGCCCGGTCCGGGCGCCGCCCCCATTCCCGCCCCGTGAACGTCCTCGGCATCGAAACCAGCTGCGACGAGACCGGCGTGGCCGTGTACGACACGACCCGCCCCGGCGCGGCCGGGCTGCGGGCGCATGCGGTCTACAGCCAGATCGCCCTGCATGCCGAATACGGCGGGGTCGTCCCCGAACTGGCCAGCCGCGATCACGTCCGCAAACTGGTGCCGCTGATCCGGCAGACCCTGGCCGAAGCCGGGCTGACGGTCCGCGACCTTGGCGGCGTGGCCTACACCGCCGGCCCGGGCCTGGTCGGCGCGCTGCTGGTCGGCGCCGGGGTGGCGCGGGCCCTGGCCTGGGCGCTGGACCTGCCGGCGGTCGGCGTCCACCACATGGAAGGTCATCTGCTGGCGCCGCTGATGGAGGACGACCCTCCGGCGCCGCCCTTCGTGGCTCTGCTGGTTTCCGGCGGTCACAGCCAACTGGTGGCGGTGGAGGCGATCGGCCGCTACCGCCTGCTCGGGGACACCCTCGACGACGCCGCCGGCGAGGCCTTTGACAAGTCGGCCAAGCTGATGGGCCTGCCTTATCCGGGCGGACCGCAGTTGGCGGCGCTGGCGCAGCAGGGTACGCCGGGCCGGTTCCGGTTCCCGCGGCCGATGACCGACCGCCCGGGGCTGGAT
>JBIJBH010000065.1:0-11370 GCA_044345315.1 Lysobacteraceae bacterium | reverse complement strand
CCAAGGCTTCATCCACAGGCCGGATATACGCTCGCAACCTCACCTCGGGTCCACAAAAGCGCTTGGCAACAGGGAGGAGTCCATATACGCCCTACGAAATCCGATGTCCGTTCAGGTAGGCCGGGAAAGCGAAGCGCACCGGGGGATGAGCGGCGCGCGATATCCGGGTGCGGCCTGCGGCCTTGTCCGGGCGAAGACATAACGAAGTCCGATTTTTGCGACTGGCCGAAGCCGCGACGCAACGCCGACAAGGATGGCATCGCCCGCCGACGGTCCGTCGATATGCGCCCTTGCGGCTAATCCCTCGCCGCCTGTGGTACGTGAAGACATGGCGCGCTTCGAGCGCCGGACAGGGATCGGGACGGATGCAGTGAGATCGAGAATGGGTTCTCAATGGCGACCGCAGGACCGTCGCGCCGCGACCGCGGACAGAACAACGGCGGGACAAGCCCGCCGTTGTTCGTCTTGCCGTGGTCAGGTTATTGCTTGGTCGGGATATTGACCTTGTCGATGCCGTGGAGGATGCCATTGCTCGACTCGATGTCGGCGGAGGAGATCTGCGCGCCGTCGATGGTGACCTTGTCGCCGGCCATCTTGATCGGTGCCGACTGGCCGTTGACCGTTCTGGCGGCTTCCCATTTGCCGACATCGGCCATCGATTTGCGGCCGGCGACGACGTGGTAGTTCAGCAGGGAAACGAGTTCAGCCTTGTTCTCGGGCTTGAACAGGACTTCCAGGCGCCCCGGCGGCAGCTTGTCGAATGCGGCGTCGGTCGGTGCGAAGACCGTGAAAGGTCCGGTGCCGCGCAGCGTTTCGCTCAGGCCGGCGCGTTCGACGGCCCTGCCGAAGGTCTTGAACGAGCCCTTGGCGGCTGCGGTTTCGAGGATGTTGGTGGCGACGGGTGTGTTCGGATGGTTGGTGACGGTGTTCATGATGTTTGATGACCTTGTGGCTGGATGCGCAGACATGCGCATCGGACAGGCGGCCGAAGCCGCAACCTGCGGGGGCAGGAAAGCGCACGGGGCGGAAAGTGGGGGAGGAGATGCGGCGCCGCCGTGCGGCCGTTACGACATTGCGTCGTAGTGCCAACGCAGCATGCGCTTGTTGTTGTTAATCGGATGTGAAGTCGAAATGCGCGCGTTCATGCGCTGGATCGACGTTCCGCATTGCGACGATGCTGTCCTTCGAGCGTGGATGAAGATGTTTGCGGAACAAAAAAAGCGCTTCGCACGATCGCCCGGCGCAGACCCGCAAGACGCATGCGCTGTTGCAGGCTGCGCAAGCGAAACGTCATGCGCCTTCCCGAGAGTATCCGCGATCGATGAGGCATCAGGCGCATGACGCCTTCGGCGTGTGCGCAGTAGGAAAGCCGATGTCCGCAACAAGCAGCTCTGGCAAGCGCAGCGCACCCGGGATGAACGTCACGCGATCCCCGGGTGCGGCCTGTGGCCTGGCCCGGGCCACAGCACTTCGCCGTGCCTGCGCCGCCGCCGCCGTCGGTGGTCGACCCGACCAGCAGTCCGCAGTTGCGGGTCGACACGCAGATCGCGGTGGCGCGTTGACGGTCCGGAAGCGGGTGTTCTTGCGCGTATGCGACTGGACGCCCGCTGAGCCGCAACCCCGTGCGTACCCGTTCCCGGCCGGGATTGACCGCGGCCTTGCGCGTCGAGCAGACTCGACCCGGATGTCGACGACCGGATACCGACGGGGGAGTGCGCTGGCGATGACGGGCGTTCCGATCAAAGCGCTTCTGTTTCTCGTCCTGCTGTCGCTGCAGGCGACGGCGCGCGCCCAGGCGCCGGATGGGAGCGAGGATCCGGCCGTCGCGGTGAACTCCGCGATCGCCCGCGATTGGGTCGCGCGGGCGGATGCGTCGGGGACCGTCGTCTTGACCTCGCCCGGCTACGCGATGCCGTTCGGCCAGGGCTGCGTCATTCATCGCCTGTATTTCCGCGGCCATGACGGGCGCCCCTCGCTCGGCGACATGATCCCCCAGGATCTGTACTTCGTGTTCGCGTCCGGCGACGCCTGCGCGTCGGTGGACCCTGCGCGTTACTTCGACATCGAGCCGCACAACGATGTGTTCGGACTGCTGGATTTCGCCAGGCGCCTGAAGGATGGGCCGAAGCGCGGCAGGGATCGCTTGTCCGACGCTGCGCTGGCGAAGCTGTCGCGGTGTTTTCCGGCCGACGCGCGCGGTACGACGCGGGTCGTGCGTGCGCACTCGTGGCGGCCGGAAGGCAGCCTTCGCTACCAGTATCAAGTCAGGCTGATCTGCGAAGCGTTGGGCGATCGGGAGGAGATCGTCGTCACCGGTGCCCGTGGCGAGGAGGCGATCCGCTGGCAGGCCGGCGTACAGGATTCGGTGACGGTCGATCCCGTCGCGCCGTAGCAAGTCGTGCGAGCAAGCGAAGCGCACCCGGGATGAATGGCGCGCTATCCGGGGGGCGGCCTGTGGCCTTGTCCGGGCGATAACGCATCGAAGCCCGATGTCCGCCACTGGCCGAAGCCTCGCGCCGCAACCCCGACAACGATTTCATCCCCCACCGATGGCCCGTCGACATGCGCCACTGTGGCCAATCCCCGGCCGCCTGTGGTATGTGAAGGCATGGGCGCGCTTGGGGCGCGGGACAGGGACGGGGACGGATGCAGTCAGCACGCTTCGACGAGATGCACGCCGGCGACGGCGAGGTCCGGGCCCATTACCGGCCGTTCGCGGATTGGCTGCAGCAGACGCCGGAGGCGGTGCTGCAGGACAAGCGCCGCGAGGCCGAGCTGGCGTTCCATCGGGTGGGGATCACCTTCACCGTCTACGGCGAGGATTCGGGCAACGAGCGGCTGATTCCGTTCGACATGGTGCCGCGGATCGTGCCGGCGGCGGAGTGGCGGGTGCTGGAGGCCGGGCTGCGCCAGCGGGTGCATGCGCTGGATCTGTTCCTGCGCGATGTCTACGGCGAGCAGCGCATCCTGCGCGATGGCCGGCTGCCGGCGGAACTGGTGCTGGGCAACAGCGCCTACCGCCCGGAGATGCGCGGGCTGCGCGTGCCGGGCGGGGTCTACTCGCACATCTCGGGCATCGATCTGGTGCGCGCCGGGGACGGCGAGTACTACGTGCTGGAGGACAACCTGCGGGTGCCGTCGGGCGTGTCGTACATGCTCGAGAACCGGCGGATGATGGCGCGGCTGGTGCCGGAGCTGTTCGCGCGCCAGCAGATCGCGCCGGTGGAGCGTTATCCCGATGCGCTGCTGCGCACCCTGCGCGAGGCCGCGCCGGAGGGCGTGGATGTGCCGGTGGTCGCGGTGCTGACGCCGGGCGCGTTCAATTCGGCCTATTTCGAGCACGCGTTCCTGGCGCAGCAGATGGGCGTGGAGCTGGTGGAAGGCGCGGATCTGTTCGTGCGCGACGACACCGTCTACGCGCGCACCACCCGCGGGCCGCGGCGGGTGCACGTGATCTATCGCCGGATCAACGACGACTTCCTCGATCCCACGGTGTTCCGCGCCGATTCGATGCTGGGCGTGCCCGGGCTGTTCGGCGCGTATCGCGCGGGGCGCGTGACGCTGGCGAACGCGCCGGGCACCGGCGTGGCCGACGACAAGTCGGTGTATCCCTACGTGCCGGACATGATCCGGTTCTATCTCAGCGAAGAGCCCATTCTGCGCAACGTGCCGACCTATCAGCTGCGCAAGGCCGACGACCTGCGCTACACCCTCGATCATCTCGGCGAGCTGGTGGTGAAGGAAGTGCACGGCGCAGGCGGTTACGGGATGCTGGTCGGGCCGGCGTCGACCCGCGAGGAGATCGAAGCCTTCCGCGCGCGCATCCTCGCCGCGCCCGAGCAGTACATCGCCCAGCCCACGCTGTCGCTGTCCACCTGCCCGACCTTCGTCGAGAGCGGGCTCGCGCCGCGCCACATCGATCTGCGTCCGTACATCCTCAGCGGTCGCCGCATCCGGGTGATGCCCGGCGGACTCACCCGCGTGGCGCTGCGCGAGGGCTCGCTGGTGGTGAATTCCTCGCAGGGCGGGGGCACCAAAGACACCTGGGTCCTGGAGAGCTGACCGATGTTGTGCAGAACCGCCAGCGACCTCTACTGGGTGGCCCGCCACATGGAGCGGGCCGAGAACACCGCGCGGCTGATCGATCTGGCCCAGCGCATGGCGCTGCTGCCGGAGCGCTTCGAGCGCGGCAAGGCCGCGGCGGCGCCGTGGCGCCGGGCGCTGGATGCGCTGGGCATCGCCGAGGACTACGAGGCCCGGCACGGCGCGATCGACGCCGACGGCGCGCTGCGCCATCTGCTGCTGGCGCCGGACAATCCGTCCTCGGTCTACAGCTGCTTCCGCGCCGCGCGCGAATCGGCGCGCGCGCAGCGCGTGGCGATCACCTCGGAAATGTACGAAGACCTCAATTCCTCGTGGCTGGAAGTGCGGCTGCTGGATGCCGCGCAGCTCGGCCACGGCGGCCTCAGCCGCATCCTCGAACGGATCAAGACCCGTTCGGCTTCGTTCCGCGGCGTCACCATCGGTACGCTGGGCCGCGGCGAGGGCTACCAGTTCCTGCAGCTCGGCGTGTTCATCGAGCGCGCGGACTGGGCGATCCGGCTGCTGGACGTGGTCGGCAGCCACGACGGCGCCGGCGAGGCCGACGACGCCCGCGACACCGCCGAATACTTCCAGTGGAGCGCGCTGCTGCAGTCGATCTCGGCGTTCGAGGTGTATCGCCGGCTGGGCCATTCGGCGGTGACGCCGGCCGGCGTGGTCGAGCTGATGCTGCTCAGCGACGCCAGCCCGCGTTCGCTGCAGACCTGCGCGCACAGCCTGCACAACGTCCTGCGCGAACTGGGCCGCGGCGAGCGTCTGGACGTGGTCCGGCAGGCCGGTGCGGCCGAGGCGCAGACCCGCTACGCGCGGATCGAGGACATCCTCGGCGGCGGCCTGGAGCCCTGGCTGCAGGCGGCGATGGCCCGCCTGAGCGCGCTGGGCGAGGGCATCCACCGGCAATTCATGACCTCCACCGACGTGGTTCCGGCATGAATCCGCCGGCTGTGCAGTGCCCGACCTGGTCGCCGCGCTTGGCCCGGGGCCGGTCGCGCGGGCAGAATGAGCGCCCCACGCACCGCCCAGGCCCGCGCGCATGACCTACTGCATCGGACTGAACCTGGACGCGGGACTGATCCTCGCCTCCGACTCCCGCACCAATGCCGGTGTCGACGACGTTCGGCGAGTGGGCAAGATGCGCGTCTTCGTCGAACCCGGCCGCTACATGCTGTGCACGGTGTCCGCGGGCAATCTTTCGCTGACCCAGAACGCACTGAATCTGCTGGACGACCGCGCCGACGACCCCGCGCGCGGCCTGCCCGGCGCCGGTTCGATGTTCCATGCGGCCCAGCGCATCGGCGACGCGCTGCGCGAAATCCGCAAGCGCGACGAAGCCTATCTGCGCGACAGCGGCGTCGACCCCAGCGGGTCGTTCATCGTCGGCGGCCAGTACGTCGGCGAGTCGCCGCGGCTGTTCCTGGTGTATTCCGAGGGCAACTTCATCGAAGCCGGCCCGGAAATGCCGTATTTCCAGCTCGGCGAAAGCAAGTTCGGCAAACCCATCCTCGACCGCGCGATCACCCCGCAGACATCGATCGCCGAAGCCTGCAAATGCGTGCTGGTGTCCTTCGATTCGACCATGCGTTCCAATCTCACCGTCGGCCCGCCGCTGGATCTGCTGATCTATCGCCGCGACCGTTTCGACGCCGGCATCCGCCAGCGTCTGGACGAGGACGACCCGTATCTCGTCACCGTGCGCAGGGAATGGAACGACAGCCTGCGCCGCGCGGTGCGCGCGCTGCCCGGGCCGGACTGGCTGGATCGGATCGACGAAGCCTGAGAGCGGTCGCGCGGTGCGGTACGATCGCCGCGCTCGGTTCCGTGCGTTGCATCGGGCTGGGCGGTGTCGGGCGGGCAAACACCGCCATCGTCGTGCGCGACCACGGATGTGCCGCTCCGATCTCGCACGCAGCCTAGACGAGGGTATCTTCCCGACTTGTGCGGGACGGCTTCGATGCGACCCCGTCGTCGTCGGCGACATCGGTTGCGCGCGCTGCCCGCGCATCGATCGGTTCGGACGCCATGATCGAGACGAGTCTCCCTGCGCGTACCCGGAATCGGCCGCCATACGCTCTGGTGCGCCCTTCCAGTTCCAGCAGCGCCAGCGTACTGCCGTCGTTCTCGGGCTGCGACGGAACGGGCGGCCCGGAGATACGGATCGCGATGCCCTGCCGCCCTCGCGAGGTCCATGTCCGCGCGCGAAGCACGCACATGTCGTGCTCGGACGGAGAAAGCAGCACCAGCGCGTTGCAGACGCTGCGATAGACCGCCAACTGCAGATCGAGCGAGAGTTTCTTCGGGTTGCCGCGCAACTGGTGCAACAGTTCGGCGTTGCGTCCCCAGAACTGCGAAAACGCCTCGGAGTGAAGCACGGCATACAGCCCGTCGCGTTCGATCTGTTCCGGATAGAGGGCCACGGCATGGTGATCGAACCATTCCATCTGTTCCACGCCCGCCGCATTCAGTTCCATCGCCGCGGCATGGTGCCCGTTCGCCTTGAGCCGTGACACCAGCATTTTCCTGTAGTTGTCGAAGCGCGCCTGCATCTGGGCGATGAAGATCAGGCGGTCGCGGAGAGATCGCTCCGCCGCGACGAATCCGGACTGGGCGAGCGCCAGGGATCTGCGTTCGGACAGCCCGAGCGCGCGCAGCGCGTCGTACTGCTTTGCGATCAGCCATCCGAAGACCAGCAGGCAGGCGCCGAACACGGCCATCACCTGATCGGTCAGGTAGGATTTCTCGTCGAAATAACCGGGAACCTGAGGCCCCACGCCCACCCACTTCGTCGCGATCGCCGCCGATACGATACCGATCGCCGCGCCTCTCCAGCCGTGGCCCAGGGTCATGAAAATCGCGGGAACCGCCAGGATCAGCAGGGTCAGCAATACCTGCCTGACCGCGACCTCCAGCGTGTCGGGCAACACCAGCCAATACAGGACGACGCTCAGCGCGCCGGTCAGGACGGCATCGATCAGGAATCTGCGTCGCGGACGCATCCAGCCGTCCTTCGTCGTCGCCATCAGGGCGAGCGGACAGATGACCAGAGCACCCATGTAGTGGCCGAAGGTGTAGCTGTAGAAGGTGGCGAGCAATTCGCCGGGGTCCGTCTGCGGGCCGGAGAGCATCTGGTTGATGGACAGTGAAGTCACCGCGGACCATGCCGCCATCAGCAGCGCGAAAAGCGGCAGATAACCCGCCTGCCAGAGTCGCTGGCGCATCGTGGATCGGATCGCGAGCGCCATCAGCCCCAGCGACGGCGCGAGCAGCACGGGGCTCAGATAAATCCACAGGTCGCCGTACTCGCCCAGTTTCGGGTAGCGGAGCAGGGACAGCGCGACAACGTCGCCGGCGAAGAAATAGGGCAGGTACCTTCTCGGGGCGAACAGCAGCCAGGCGCATCGCAGACCCGCCGGCAGGAACCACTGGTTCATCGAGGCCTGCCACAGCTCGTGATAGACCGGCCAGTACAGCGCGACGATCAGAAGCCCCAGCGGCAGGCCGCGCAGGCGCTGCAAGGCCGCCGGCAATGCGCGCAGACCCGCTGCAGCTGTCCGGAGCGTATCGCCGCGATGCATGGTCCCGGCCGGAGAACCGCCAGCCGGTTCAGAGGTCGGTGTCGTTCTTCGGCGCATCGATCCAGCCCAGCACACTGCCCATGATCTCGAGCGAGGAAAGGTCGTCTTCCGGAACGAAGGTATGCCCGATGTCGTTGCCGTAGCGCGCGAGCGCCCAGCCGTCCTTGCGGATCAGGATCCTGCGTATGTCCGGGCGGCCCCAGAGTTTGTACGCGTAGGTGCCGCCTTCGACCACCTGATCGCGACGGGTCGAGGACGCATCGACGAACACCAGCGCGTGGCGGTGAATGGCGGGCGCCATCGCGGTCGAGGGTTGAAACGTCCAGCGGACGGCGGACAGGGGGGTGATCCCGATGCGCGTCCTGAGCAGGAACTCCGGGAGCACGATCCGCTGCAGATCGACGGTCCCGCCGAAGTCCTGCAGTCTTTCCACCACGACATGTCCGGCGATCGCCTGCGCGCCTTGCGAGGCGTCGGCCTGCGCGCGCACGAGGCGCTCGTAGGCGGCGCTGATGCGCTCCGGCGGAATATTGAGCAATGCTGCAATCGCCGGCGCGTATTCGGCCGGGATCGGACGTCTGCCGTGTTTCCAGTTCGAGATGTTGGCGGGGGTGATCGTGCCGCCGACGAGCGAGACGATCCTGGCGTTGCTCGTCCCGGAAGCCGCCATCGCATCGGCGAAAGCACGGGCGTATTTGCTGGTCATCGCGCGATGGTATCGGAGGGCCCGGGCCTTCGCCATCCGCGGCCTATTGACACGCGCAGCGGTGCTGTGAGTCAATGTTAGCAAAGGTAAATAATGCTTTATCCACGCTATATGAGAGATATCGGCATGACCTGAGCGGAATCCCGTTTTCCCTCCACGCATGCGATGCCCGACCGAACGGAACTCCGCTTCGATCGATAGCCGGGCGCGTGCCCGAGGCGATCGTCGCGTGTCGTCGGCCCGCGTGGCGCCCACGTCGACCCTCCGGGAAGCGTGATGCGCCGAGCGGCCGCCCGGGTCTCAGTGCCTGCGATTCTCCCGCGACAGTGTTTACAACGGCGATGCGGTCATCGGTCGTCACTCCGGTCGGGATCGGCGCGAGGCCGGTCCAGACCCCAAACTCCCCCTCGTCGGTGATGCCATGACGCCCCCAGTCCCCCGTCCACATTCGAATCCGCGTCCGAGTTGGCCGATGCGCCCGGTGCGACGCATGGCGCGCATCCGGTTCATCGCGACGTTCCTCGCTGTGGCGCTCGCCGCGCTCCTGTCGTCGACGGCCGTCGCGCAGTCGACCTTCTACTGGGGCGGCGGATACCAGTTCAAGAGTCTCGCCGACGCCGAGCGCGCGATGCGCGATTTCAACGCCGCCAACGCGGGCGCGGACTTGTACCGTTGCGGCGATCCGGACACGACGACCCTGGCCGGATCGACGATCTATCGCTACTGCATCGATCGCAAGAACGTGGTCGGCCCCCTGCGCGGCGGATTCTGGGCCGGTCACAACTATCTGGGATCGTGGTTCACCTGTTCGCCGACCGCGGCGCCGGCCCAGATCAATCTCCTGAACCAGACGAATCCACCTTGCCACACCGGTTCCGAAGGAGAGCTGCTCAGCAAGATCACCGCCTGGTACTACCAGGCGTATGGGGGGCAGTGCAATCTGGAAGATCCGGCAACCATAGGCAGCTACACGCTGCCCCTGTTCAGCTGGTCGGATCCGATCTCGGATGGGCAGGGCGGCTTCTACATCGCCACCACCGAGAATCTGAGCGGCCTGTCCGGCGGCAAGGCGTTCAGGCTCCGCTGGAAGGTCCGCAACAGTCCGACCCAGTGCGATACGACGCAGCAGGAACAGATCATCACCATCGGGCGCTCGTACGCCTACAACTGTCCTGCCGGCTACCAGGCACGACGCCAGTCGGGTCAGCCGCTCGACGGTTGGCCGAAAATCTGCCAGGCATTTCCCAGCCAGCTCGAGATCATCGAAAGCGCGCCGCTGCCCTGGAATCCCAAACCGCCCGCCAACAGTTGCCCGATCAGCGAACGCCCCTGCGTGCCCGGCACCGGCGAAAAACTGCTGTTCGAAAACGATTTCGAATGGGCCGGCCATGTCTTCGGTCGTACCTATCGCTCCTACACCGCCTTCGAGAACCGGACGCGGATCGGAGATCGCTGGCGGCATCGCTGGTCGATGCGGCTGACCATTCCGACCTCGGGCACCAGCGTCTATCGCCATGACGAGCGCGGGGATTTCGAGGAATACAAGCTGGCGACCGGATCCACGGTGCAGTACAAGCCGCTGAACACGTCCGGCCGCTATCTGGAAAAACAGCCGGACAACACTTGGGTGCTGGTCCACAACGACGGACCCGACGAGTTGTACGACACCGGCGGCCGCCTCACCGCGATCCGCAACGATGGCGATCCGATGGCTTCGCTGACATTCGGCTACGACGCATCCGGTCGGCTGTCGACTGCCGCGACGCCGACGGGCCGGGCGCTGGTCTTCGTCTACGACGCGCAGTTGATCCGCATCGACAATGAAGCCGGCCAGACGCTTGTCAACTACGCCTACGACAGCGGAAGCAGGTTGACGTCGGTCGCCTATCCGGACGGCACCAGCCGGACCTACCTCTACGGCGAGGCGAGTCATCTGTGCAGCGACGGGGCGCCCGGCTGCGATCCGGCGGATTTCGCCGGCTATGTCACCGGCATCATCGACGAATCCGCGACGCGTCTGAGCGATTATCGCTACGATCAGTACGGTCGCGTGACGCGCAGCACGCACGCCGGCGGTGCCGACGACACCACGATCACCTACAGCGGCACGCAGACGGTGATGCAGCGGGCGGCTCGGCCGACCCTGACCTATACGTTCGATGCCACGATGTACCGCCGGCCGCTCTCGGTGCAGTCTTCCGACGGCACGGTGACCTCCGCCTACGATGCGGCCGGCGCATGGAAGACCATGACCGACAAGCGCGGCACCGTGACCCGCACCGAGTACGACGCGAATCGCCGCGTCTCGCGGATTGTCGAGGCGGAAGGACTGGCGCAGCAGCGCAGCACCGCAACCTCCTGGCCGGATGCGTTCACGAAAGTGGTCGAGCGCAGGAACGCCGCCGGCACGCCGGTGCTGCGCACGACCACGCTCTACAACGCCCGCAACCAGGTGCGGCAGGTCGATGTCACCGATCTGACGGTGACGCCGAACGTCACCAGGAGCACGGTCCACACCTTCTGCGAACAGGCGGATGTGACCGCCGGCACCTGTCCGATCGTGGGCCAGTTGATCGCGGTCAACGGGGCGCGCACGGATGTCGCGGATACGACCAGCTATCAGTATCGGAGCGCCGATCATCCCGATTGCGCCGCATCGCCGGCCGCCTGCCCGTATCGCAAGGGACAACTGTGGCGACTGACGAATGCGTCGGGTCACATCGTCGAGACGGTCTCGTACAACCTGTACGGCAAGCCGCTGCGCACCGTCGACGCCAACGGCGTCGCCACCGATTACGAATACGACGCCCGCGGCCGTCTGACCGCGCGCAAGATCCGCGGCAGCGACGACGCGGTGGAGACCGACGACAGGATCACCCGGATCGAATACTGGCCGACCGGCCTGATCAAGCGCATGACGCAGCCGGACGGCGCCTCTATCCAGTATGCCTACGACGCCGCGCAGCGATTGACGGGCATCTCCGACAACGC
>JBIJBH010000064.1:0-11397 GCA_044345315.1 Lysobacteraceae bacterium | reverse complement strand
AGCTACGTCGGCGACGCCGAATTCGAATACGAAGGACGCACCCATCGCGTGCCGCTGTTCCTGTGCGCGGCGAGCGGCCAGTACGTGACCCGCGACGCGTTCGATATCGATCACAGCAGGCCGTTCGCGGAATGCCTCAAATCCGAGATCGAACGGGTGGAAGAGAGCGGCGGCGTATTCACCAAGGGCATGGCGATGGACGTCTTCAACGACACCACGAATCTGCGCCTGGTGTCGCGCTCCTCTAACAGTTCCCACGACTACGAGCTTGGTCCGGACGGAATCAGGCTGATCACGGATCTCCGCGAAGAACGGGCCGAGGCCCTGCGCGACGACCTCGACGACGAAGACGCGGATTTCATCGACGATGACGTGTCGACGAACACCGTGCAGCCGGAGCGTCTGGCGAATCTGCAGTCCGACGACTTGCCGAAGATCCGCGTCGAAGCGGTGATGCTGCCCGGCGGCAGGCCCGCCGCGACGGCGACGCCGCTGCCCGCCGTGGAGGACGACGGACGGGTGACGGTCGTCCCGGCCGTGCGCCGCGGACTGGATCCGGAATCGCGGTTGGACAACGCATCGAATCCGTCGCACGAGACGTTCCGGCGGGTGAACGCAGCGCTCAGAGACGATCTTCTCGACATAAAACAGACATCGCATACGTCCGACACCAGAGTCGTGCTGAACAAGGCCGAGATCGAGGACAGCGAGCGGGCGGCGGCCACCGTCGTGGCCCACGCGAGGCACGCCGGGATCACGATCGGCAGGGTAGACCTGAACGACTCCGGCATGATCGAGGTGCGCGGCCGGACCGCGAACGGCCTGGCGACCGATTTCGAGCTGGCTTTCGGCCCGGCGGCACGGATCCCGCTCGAGACGAGCTCGGCGGAATGGCGCGAAGGCTGGTATCGCGAACTGTACGAGCCGGCGCGAAGTGGCCTGATCGAGCTGAATCGGACCTCGGAGACGCCCCAATCCCCGCAGGCGCTGAACAATGCGGCGGTCGTGCTGGCCAAGGCTGCGGAAACCCACGCCATCCCTTCCATCCATGAGGTTGCGCGCGATGCCGAGACCGGGCGGTTGGTGATCCGGATGCAGGCGTCGGACGCAACGCCGCTCGCCTCCGTGGAGGTCCCCGAATCCGAATTCGCGACGCATCTGGACACGGTTCGACGGATCGATCATCCGCTGCACCATCGGCGCGAGGAATTCCAGGGCCTGCGCGCGGCGGTGCTGGACGAATCCGAACGTCGTGGGCTCGACGTCACCGACGGTCAGGCCGGCAACGTCGCCGCATTCGCGATCGCCCGCGCGGAACAGGCCGGTTTCCCGATCGGCGCCATCGTGCTCGTCCCGGAATCGCGCAGTGTCCAGGTCTTCGCGCACGACCCCGACGGCAAAGGATTTCCCGATCCGAGCCTGGTGTTTCCGCTCGATCGGGCGATCGCGACCAGCATCCTCGAGAGCTCGCGCACGCCGCCGCCGATCGCCGATCGCGAACTTCCGCTCGCGCCGCGGGCGAACGCGAGCGAGGTCGTCTCGATCGACGACCCCGGACATCCATGCGCGCGGGATTTCCCGCAGCTGAAAGAGGGGCTCCGCGACAAACTCTGGCCAAGCGCCAGCGAAACCGAGATCGGCAATGTCGCCGCCCACATCCTGGCCGAGAGCCGCGTCAGAGGCATCGCCGATTTCGCGCTCCATCATCAGGCCATGGGCGAGGTCTGGGTCATCGAGAGCGGACGCGGCGACGCAGCGCAACGCTTCAAGGTCGGACTGGAAGAGGCCGCCACCATCGACATGTCCGAGAGCTCGCGACGATGGCAGGAGGCCGACCGGGCGCAGGACATCGCGCCGACGCTTTCGAACGGGCATTCGCAGCGGCTTTGAGCGCGGGCAGGGGCACGCGCCATGATCCGCCGCCCGTGGCATGATGCGCTCCGCCCTCGTTCAATGGAGTCGCACATGCCTCGTCGTATCGTGTCAGGCGTCGTTGCCGTTCTCGCGCTTGCGCTGGCCTGGTCCTCGGCCGCGCAGGATTTCTCGAAGGTCGAGATCAAGTCCACGCCGCTGCGCGAGGGGACGCATCTGCTCACCGGCGCCGGCGGCAACATGGTCGCCAGCGTCGGCGAGGACGGCACCTTCCTGATCGACGATCAATACGCGCCGTTGAACGAGAAGATCTCCGCCGAACTTTCGAAGCTCGGGCGCATGCCGCTGCGTTTCGTCATCAACACCCACTGGCACGGCGATCACACCGGCGGCAACGAGGCCTTCGGCAAGGCCGGCGCGGTGATCGTCGCCCACGCCAACGTGCGCAAGCGGATGAGCACCGAGCAGTTCATCGTCGCCTTCGAGCGCAAGGTGCCGGCCTCGCCGGCGGCGGCGCTGCCGGTGGTGACCTTCACCGAAAGCGTGACCCTGCACCTCAACGGCGACGATGTGTCGGTCCTCCATGTCGCGCATGCCCACACCGACGGCGACGCGCTGGTGAAGTTCGCCCGCGCGAACGTGCTGCACATGGGCGATACGTGGTTCCACGGCGGTTACCCGTTCATCGATCTGGGCTCCGGCGGCAGCATCGACGGCCTGATCGCGGCGATCGATCGCGGTCTGGCGCTGAGCGATGCGCAGACCCTGATCGTGCCGGGTCACGGCCAGGTCGGCGATCGCGCGAAACTGCAGGCGTACCGCGACGTGCTGGCCGCGGCGCGCGAGCGGATCGCCAAGCTCAAGGCCGCCGGCCGCAGTCGCGACGAGGTCGTCGCGGCCGCGCCCACCGCCGAGTGGGACGAGAGCTGGGGCAAGGGCTTCATCAAGCCGGCGCAGTTCGTCGGTTTCGTCTACGACTCGCTGCCCGCGGGCAAGCCGCGGCCCCGGCGCTGAGTCGTGCGGCATCGTGTCGCCCTCGCGCCGCTGCTGGCGCTGGCGGCCTGCGTCAGCGACGCCGCCGCCGCGCCGGACGCCGCACCCTCGACGTCGCCCGCGCTCGCGGCCGCGGTCGATGCGCTGGAACGGCGCGACACCGCCGATACCGAATTCCGCCGCCTGCTGGCGCGGATCGACGCCGAAGGCACGCCGGCGCTCAAGGCGCGCGCTTATTCGCTGCAGTGTCAGCGCCGCGCCGCGGCCGACCCGAAGTCGATGCGTGCGCTCGCGGACGAGGGGATCGCCGCCGCACGCGCCGCCGGCGCGCAGGCCGCGCTCGGAGGGCTGCTGCTGTGCAGCGGCTACATCGAGGCTTCGTCCGATCGCAGCGCACGCGCGCTGGCCGATTACGGCGAAGCGATGCAGGTCGCCGCACGCGCCGGAGAAGCGGCCGATGCCGCCCAGGCGCAGACCCTGCGCGCCGAAGTCCTGCACGGGCAGGGACGCTACGCCGAGGCGCTGCGCGACCTGCAGGCCGCGCACGGCTATTACCTGCGCGCCGGAAAGGCGCAGAAGCTCAGCTACACCTTGAACGCGATCGCCAATCTCTACGCCGATCCGCGCGTCGCCCAGTACGACAAAGCCCTGCAGTACTACCGGCAACTGCTGGCCCGGCATACCGCCGAAGGCAATGGCGCCGAATCTGCGACCGCGCGCTACAACATCGCCGCGACGCTCGGTCGCCTCGGCCGCGAGCGCGAGGCGCTGAGCGAGTTCCGCGCCGCGCTGGCCGCCCACGAAGCCGAAGGCGCGCGCAGCGATGCGGCCGAGACCCGGCGCGCGATGGCCGCGCTGCTGCTGCGCGGCGGACGTGCCGCCGAGGCGCTGCCGCTCGCCGAGCAGGCTCTGGCCGAAGCCGACCGCGACGACGAGGGCCTGATCGCGCGCATCCGCACGGTCCGTGGCGGCGCGTTTTATCGGCTCGGACGCGGCGATGCGGCGTTGGCCGAATTCGACGCGGTCGAGCCGTATTTCGAGCGCGAACAGGATCTGCGTTTCCTCGAACACATCGCCGGCGAACGCGCCGCCGCGCTCTCGGCGATGGGCCGTTGGGAGCAGGCCTTCGCCGCGCGCAGCCGCCAGTTCGAACTCGGCCGCGAGCTGGACCGCCGGCTGGAGCAGGAGGTGACCGCACGCATGCGGGTGCAGTTCGACAGCGAGCGCACCGAACGCGAAAACGCCGCGCTGGAGCGCGAGAACGCGCTGCGCAGCCGCGCGCTGCAGGATGCGCAGCGGATCCGTCGGCTGCAGGCCGCGGTGATCGCGCTCGGCGGCGCGGTGCTGGCCGGCGCGCTGTGGGTGGCGTGGCGGCTGCGGCGCCGCGCGCGGCTGATGCGGCGGCTGGCGATGACCGACGAACTGACCGGCATTCCCAACCGGCGCGCGATCCTCGACCGGCTGCAGCAGCGGCTCGATCGCGGCAGGACGCCGGCCGCGGTGCTGATCTTCGACATCGATCGTTTCAAGACCATCAACGACCGCCGCGGCCACGACATCGGCGATCGCGTGCTGCGCGAGGTCGCCGACGCGGCGCGGCGCGCGCTGACCGTCGCCGCGCGCCAGGCGCAGGCCGGCGAGGCCGCGCTGGGGCGGATCGGCGGCGAGGAGTTCCTGGTGCTGCTGGATCGCGCCGATGATGCGAGCGCCGCCGCGATCGGCGAACACCTGCGCGACGCGATCGCGGCGCTGCGGATCGACGACGGCGGCGATGGCCTGCAGGTGACGATCAGCCTCGGCGGCACGCTCGCGCGCCCGCGCGCCGACCGGATCGAGGATGCGCTCAAGCGCGCCGATCTCGCCCTGTATCGCGCCAAGGAAGCCGGTCGCGACCGCATGGACTGGCAGCCCGCGCCCGACGACGACTGACCCAGGAGGATCGCCGCATGCCCTACGTCTCCGCCTACGCCGAACGCGAGCCCGCGCGCGCCGAGATCGACGCCTTGAGCGGCGACACCCTGCTGGAATTCGGCGCGCCGTGGTGTCCGCACTGCATCGGCGCGCAGTCGTCGATCGCGGCCGCGCTGGCCGGTCGCGACGGTCTGCGGCATCTCAAGATCGAGGACGGCCCGGGGCGTCCGCTCGGTCGCTCGTTCTGGATCAAGCTGTGGCCGAGTCTGGTGCTGATCCGCGACGGTCATGAACATGGCCGCGCGGTGCGGCCGCAGTCGCGCGAGGACATCGAGGCGCTGCTGCGCGGCTGAACCGCATGCGGGGCGTGCGTCGCGTCATCGTGCGTCGCGGGTTCGTGAAGGTTGTGTTGGGTTCAGCCGCGCGCGACGTCGCGATGTTCAGCCTTTCCCCGTGCAGCCCTTGCGGCTTCGTCGCGTTCAGGCGCGGCATAGCCTGTTCGCGCGATCCGCAGGTTAAGCGCACGTTGTCGGCGCGGCTGCGATCCGGCTGCGATTCATCCGTGGATTCGCATGGTGGCCGCCGACCGCAGCGATGCGCGGTCGCATCCCCCGGCGACTACGGAGACACACGACAATGACCCATCGCAATGCCCTTCGTCTGTTCGGCCTCACGGCCTTCGCCGCCGCGTTCGCGGCGCCCGCGCTGCATGCGCAGGACGGCACCGCGCAGCAGGACGCCGCCCCGCCCGCATCGGCACAGCCGGCGCAACCCGCGCAGCCTGCCAAGAAGAGTTGGACCGAACTCGACACCGATCGCAACGGCGATCTCAGCCGCGAAGAATCCGCGGCCGTGCCCGCGCTGGAAGCGGTGTTCGAACGCGCCGACGCCAATGCCGATGGCGCGCTGACCGGCGACGAATACAAGGCGTATCTCGCGGCCAACCATCAGGAAGGCCGGGCGACGGAGAAACCGCCCGCCGAGCGCTGATCGCAGCGCCGTTTCCCACCCGGACGGCGGACGAAGCGCGTACCGCCGACGCGACAAGGAGGTCGCGGTTCGACGTCCCGCCGCTGCGGGACGAACCGCCGCGCGATCGCCAGGGACCGGCGATCGCGCGCAGGTCAGTCGTTACCCTGCTGCGCCGGCGAAGCCCTGCTGGCGCCAGGCTTCGAACACGGTGACCGCGACCGCATTCGACAGGTTCAGGCTGCGGTTGTCCGGGCGCATCGGCAGGCGCAGACGGTGGGCTTCGGGGATGGTGTCCAACACCGCATCGGGCAGCCCGCGCGTTTCCGGCCCGAACAGGAAGGCATCGCCGGGCGCGAACGCGATGCGGTCGTAGCGCACCGTGCTGCGCGTGCTCAGCGCGAACACCCGCGGCGCGACGCCGCCGTTGGCTTCGGCCAGCGCGTCGAGCGCGGCGTCGAGCGTGTCGTGCACGCGCAGCGTCGCGTACTCGTGGTAATCCAGCCCGGCGCGCCGCAGTTGTGCGTCCTCGAGCGTGAAGCCGAGCGGCCGGATCAGATGCAGCCGCGCGCCGGTGTTGGCGCACAGGCGGATCACGTTGCCGGTGTTGGGCGGGATTTCCGGCTGATACAGGAGGACATCGAACATGCGCGCATTGTGCCGCGTCGCGGGCGATGCGGTCAGCCGCCGAGGGCGCAACGGGCGAGCGGACGTTCGCTCGCGGCGCGCCATGCGCCCGGATCCGCGGGGCGGGGCGGGCGCGGGAAATCGATTTCGGCCTGGATCTGGCCGCCGCGGCCGTCGCGGATGTTGGTCGGGCCGGTGAAGCGGCGCAGGCGACGGTCTTCGGCGTCGTACTCGACCCGGATCGCGCCCGCGACCCGGCCGAGCAGGCCGTCCAGGCGCAGTTCGAAACGCTGCAGCCGGTCTTCGCCCTCGCGGCGCTGCCCGGTGCTTCGGACCTTGAACGGCATGCCGCGACCGAACGCCGGCACCGCGAAGGTCAGCGGCTGCGGTTCGCCGGCGGTGAGTTGGGGCCAGCGCAGGCGCAGGAATTCGTCGAACCCGGCATCGGCCACCAGCGGCGAGGCGCCGGCCACGACCGCCCGCGGCGCGCCGGTTCCGCTCCAGACCAGGGTGCGGCCACCCTCGCGGCGCAGGCCTTCGCGGTGGCCGCGGGCGTCGATCAACTCGAACGCCGGCGCCAGCGCCGAATCGCGGTAGTCCACCCGCTTGCGGGCGAAGGCGGTGCCGTCGGGGCACTGGTACAGCACCAGACGCTCGACCGGGCGCTCGCCGTCATGGCGGACCAGATGCGCCTCGCGGTAGAGCAGGCGGTCGCTGTCCGGGTCGCGGGCGTCGCCCTCGACCGCGACCAAGCGCGCCTGCGCGGGCAGGGCGCAGGCGAGCCCGAGCAGGGCGATCGGGACGATCAAGTGGAGGAGGTTCACATGCATGGTCCTTCCGTACGACCGAAGCGGTGGGCGGGATGCACCGGGCCGGGGCGCCTCGGGCCAGGGCGGCCGATCCAGGGGGCTCGGAGCTTCACGGTGCGGCCACGGGCGGATTGAGCCGGGTATCGATGGCCAACCGGCGCTGTTCCACCTTCCGGAACTTGCCGCGACCGCGCTCCGGCGAGAACACCAGATTCCAGCTGTGTCTCGATACGGCGCTGGGAATCAACAGGGCATCGTAGGCCGCGAGGAGCGCCGCTCCGAAGGCCTGCTGGCCCGCGCCGGGCAGGCCGCTCTGCAGCCAGGCAGGGTTGGGGACCGCTTCGGGTTCGACGATGATGACCGAGTCGGTCGAGGCGATTTCGATCCCGGTCATGACGTGCGGCTGCGTGTCGAGCACCTTGAACCCTTTGTGCACGGCGACTTCCAGGATCGCGGTGGCCGGATCCAGCGATGCGTAGACGGCGCGAACGCCGATCGGATTCCAGCGCCCGCCCACACGCTCCGCGCCGATGCCGCTGTCCCATGTCGCCGCGAACTCCTCGCGGTCCACCCGCCAGACCACGAGCGGTACATTCAGGCCCAGACGCTCGGGCAGCGCCGCCATCCTCATGTGTAGACGCCGTGGCGCAGGCGTTCGAGGAACTCGCTGACCAACTGGGCGCCCTGCTGGGTCCGCAGCAGGTCGATCGGTCGCGAACCGTTCAGTCCCATGGCAGGCGAGAGCAGCCATTTCTCGGCGTCTTTCCGCGAGCCCATCACGTCCTCGGCCATCGCGACGATCTCGGCCAGCATCCAGGTCTTGCTGCCGAGATCCGGCGGCATGATCGTCTCGGGCCTTTCCTTGTGCCGGAGCAGGGTCCTCGTACTGATCGTGAAGGTTTCGGCGACCAGTTTCTCCGGGATGTCGTGCAGTTCCTCTGTGAGGTGGAACAGGCATCCGTAGGGCACGCCGGCGACGATCCGTTCGTGCAGTTCCACCCGGGTCATCGGCTGCCGACGTCTGCCGCCCTTGCCGAACAGCAGTCGATAGGTTTTCAGCAGGCGATCCGACTCTTCGCGGGTATGGACTTCGTGCGCGGCAGCCAGTGCGGCGGCGTAGGGGTCTGGGGTGAAGGGCGTGGTCATCGTCCGGCGCCGGGCATGGGCCGACAAGTGTCGGTTTCGCAGTCGACAATTGTCAAGCCGCCGGGTCGGCGCGTCACCAGGCCACCGTGTCCCCTCGCCAATCCACGAAACGCCCGCTGTCGGCGAGCGTGGCGGCGTCGATCACCCGCAGCAGGCCGGCCACCGAGTCGGCCGGGGCGATCTGCGCGCCTTCGCCGCCCATGTCGGTCTGCACCCAGCCCGGATGCAGCGCCAGCACCACGATGCCGCGTTCGCGGAGGGCGTGCGCGGTGAGCACGCTGGCCATGTTCTGGGCCGCCTTGGCGATGTTGTAGCCGGGAGTGCCGAAGCGGGCGGTGGAGGCGATCGAGCCGAGGACCGAGGACAGGTTCGCGACCCTGGCGCCGTCGGCCAGCGTCGGGGCCAGGGCCTCGGTCAGCAGCAGCGGGCCGAGGGCGTTGATCCGCAGGCTGTCCTCCAGCTGCGCTTCGGACAGGTGGCCGAAGCGCTCGCCCGAGTGCAGCACGCCGGCGTTGTTGATCAGCAGATGCAGGCGTTGGCAGACCAGCGGCAGTTCGCGGACCAGCTCGGCCCGGGACCTGGTGTTGGCCACGTCTAGTGGCAGCACGTGCAGGCGGCCGGGGTATTCACCGGCGAGTGCGTTCAGGGCGGTGGCCTTGCCGGGCTGCCGGCAGGTCGCGACCACGCGGTCGCCGCGGGCCAGCAGTTGGCGGGCGAATTCCAGGCCGATACCGCGATTGGCGCCGGTGACGAGGCAGTGCTGGCTCATGGCGACTCCTGACCATTCCTGGGGCCGGCTGCGCCGACGGCGGACGCCCGGACGGGACTTGTGGCCTAGTGCCAGCCCCCGGGCCCGGGGCTAGGATGCACCGCCGGCTGCGGCCTGTCGAACCCGTGCCCCCCGGCGGACACGGGGCGGTCGCCGTCCGTCCACCACCCCTGTCCCGGAGTTGTCCATGTCCATCTCCCGTCCGCGCCCGTCCGCGCTCAAGTACGGTCTGCTCGCCCTCTCGCTGTCCTTCGCGCTCGGCGGCAGTCTGTCCCTGGTCCCGGTCGACGCCGCCGCCCAGTCGCGCAGCGCGCGCGGCGCCGCCGTCGATATCCCCTATCAGCAGTTCACCCTGCCCAACGGTCTGCGCGTGGTCGTGCACACCGACCGCAAGGCCCCGATCGTGGCGGTGAACATCTGGTACCACGTGGGCAGCAAGGACGAACCGCAGGGCCGCACCGGTTTCGCCCATCTGTTCGAGCATCTGATGTTCAACGGCTCGGAGAACCATCGCGGCGAGTTCTTCGAACCCTTCGAGCTGGTCGGCGCCACCGACCAGAACGGCACGACCAATCAGGACCGCACCAACTACTTCCAGAACGTGCCGACCACCGCGCTGGACATGGCGCTGTGGATGGAATCGGACCGCATGGGCCACCTGCTCGGCGCGATCGATCAGGCCACGCTCGACGAACAGCGCGGCGTGGTCCAGAACGAGAAGCGCCAGGGCGAGAACCAGCCCTATGGCCAGGTCTGGGAACTGATCGGCGAAGCGATGTACCCCAAGGGCCATCCCTATCATCACAGCGTGATCGGCTCGATGGCCGATCTCAACGCCGCGACGCTCGACGACGTCAAGAACTGGTTCCGCACCTGGTACGGCCCCAACAACGCCGTGCTGGTGCTCGCCGGCGACATCGACCTGGCGACCGCGAAAGAAAAGGTCGCCAAGTACTTCGGCCACATTCCGGCCAGCCCGACCATGGCCCAGCCGAAGGTCAACGTCTCGCCGCTCGCGGCCGATTCGCGCAACCAGATCTCCGACAAGGTGCCGCAGGCGCGCATCCACCGCGTCTGGAACGTGCCGCAGGCGAACACTGTCGATTTCGATCGCCTGCAGTTGTTCGCGCAGGTGCTCGGCGGCAGCCGTTCGTCGCGTCTCGACCAGCGTCTGCTGTTCAACGACAAACTGGTCGACAACGTCAGCGCCAGCGCCTTCTCCTCGCAGCTGGGCTCGACCTTCCTGATCGTCGCCACGGTCAAGCAGGGCGTCGATCCGGCGAAGGTCGAGGCGGCGATCGACGAGGAACTCAAGCGCCTGCTCGCCGAGGGTCCGACCCAGGCCGAGCTCGAACAGGCCCGCACCGTGTTCAAGGCCGGCTTCATCCGCGGCATCGAACGCATCGGCGGCTTCGGCGGCAAGGCCGACGTGCTCGCCGAATGCACGGTCTACACCGGCAATCCCGGCTGCTTCCGCACCAGCCTGCGCACCATCGACACCGCCACCGCGGCGCAGATCAAGACCGCCGCCAACGCCTGGCTGGGCGCCGGTCGCGGCAGCCACACCCTGGTGGTCGTCCCGGGCGAACGCACGCCGCTGCCGGAAGACCCCGCGGTGACCCCGGCGAAGCTCGACCTGCCGCCGGTCGACCGCAAGTTCCGGACTACCGCCAGCACCGTCGACCGCAGCGCCGGCGTGCCCAAGACCACCCAGTTCCCGGAGCTCAAATTCCCCGAACTGCAGCGCGCCACTCTCGCCAACGGCACCCGGGTGATCCTGGCCGAACGTCGCGGCCTGCCGGTGGTGCAGATGAGCTATCTGTTCGGCGGCGGTTTCGCCGTCGACCGCGGCGGCAAGCTCGGCACCTCCAGCTTCGCCATGGGCATGCTCGACGAGGGCGCCGGCGACTACGACGCCATCGCCTTCGGCAACCGCGCCGAAGCCCTCGGCGCCAATCTCGGCGCCGGCGCCACCCTCGACGGCGGCAGCGCGACGCTCTCGGCGCTGAAGCAGAATCTCGATCCCTCGCTGGCGCTGTTCGCCGACATGCTGCGCCGTCCGCGCTTCGAGCAGGGCGAGATCGACCGGGTCAAGGCCAACTGGATCGCCACCATCCGCCAGGAGAAGGCGCGCCCCAACGGCGCCGCGATGCGCGTGCTGCCGCCGCTGCTCTCCGGCGAAGGCCATCCCTACGCGATCCCGTTCAGCGGCACCGGTACCGAGGCCTCGATCTCGTCGCTGACCCGCGACGAACTGCAGGCCTATCACGCGCGCTGGGTGCGTCCGGACAACGCCACCCT
>JBIJBH010000466.1:0-3060 GCA_044345315.1 Lysobacteraceae bacterium | reverse complement strand
CTGCGCGCGCAGGGCCATCCGGCCAGCAGCCTGTTCGGCAGCAGCGGCGCCAGCCTGCACACCAAGGCCTACAGCGTGGACGATCGGCGCGGCTTCATCGGCTCGTTCAATCTCGATGCGCGCTCGGCCTATCTCAACACCGAAATGGGCGTGATGTTCGACGACCCGCAGCTGGCGCGCGCGGTACGCGACGAATACGCGCGGCTGGCCGGGCCGGAGTTCAGCTACTGGATGCATCGCGACAAGCGCGGCGAGACGCGCTGGCTCGATCGCATGGCGACGCCGCCGGTGCTGCGTTCGCCCGAACCGGAGACCGATGCGTGGCAGCGCGGCAGCGCGCGGGTGATTTCGTGGCTGCCGATCGAATCGCAGCTGTAGTCCCGGCCTCCGTGGAATCGCGACCGTGAACTCGCCCACCTCCCTCGACGCGCTGCGGGCCACGGCCGACAGCGGCACGCCCGAAGACGCCTTCCGCTACGCGCTCGCGCTGGTCGATGCGCAGCGGATGGCCGACGCCCTGCCCTGGCACCAGCGCGCAGCCGAGGCCGGACACCCGCTGGCGCAGATCGAAGTCGCGCGGATGCGGCTGTACGGGATCGTCGGCGCGCCGGCACCGCAGGCCGCCTGCGAATGGCTGCTGCGCGCCGAGCGCGGCGGGCATCCGGCGGCGAGCGAATTGCTGATGCAGATCGCGCTGGGCGGCGTCGCACTGCCGCGCGACGGCCGCATCAACGAGCGCCTGCATCGCGCGGTGCAGGCGGACTTCGCGCCGGCGCTGCTGACCGCGGCGATCCATTTCGGACGCAAGCCGCATCCGGAAGACCAGACGCTGTGCCTGCAACTGCTCGAACGCGCTGCGGCACGCGGCAGCGCGATCGCGGCGATGCTGCTGGCCGAGCGGCTGGCGCACGGCGAAGGCTGCGAAGCGCAGCCGGACACCGCGGCGGACCTGTGGTCGCAGCTCGAAGCGAACGGGCATGCGCGCCTGCCCGCCTTCACGCTGTCGCCGCCGGCGCCGGAAGGTCCGCCGCGACAGCTCGCGATCGAGGATGCGCTGCATCCGCCGCCGGCGCGCGTGGTGTCGACGCAGCCGCGGGTCGCGGTGATCGATCGCCTGTTCTCGGCCGACGAATGCCGGCTGCTGATCGCCAGCGCGCAGCCCTACCTGCACGATTCGCAGACCGCCGATCCGGTCACCGGCATGCCGCACACGCTGCAGGTGCGCACCAGCAGCGAGGCCTGTTTCGATCCGCTGATGGAAAGCGGCGCGCTGCGCGTGGCGCAGCTGCGGCTTGCGGCGGCGGCCGGCATCGATCTGCCCAACGCCGAACAGCTGACCGTGCTGCGCTACCTTCCGGGCCAGCAGTATTTCCCGCATCGCGACTATCTGCCGCCGGGCACGCTGAGGATGGATCGCGCGCACGCCGGCAATCGCGCGCGCACCGCGATCATCTTCCTGAACGCGGTCGAGGCCGGCGGCGCGACCGAATTCCCGGTGCCGGGGCTGCGCATCGATCCGCTGCCGGGGCGCGCGGTGATCTTCGACAACCTGCACGCCGACGGCTCGCCCGATCCCGATTCGCTGCATGCCGGCACGCCGGTGGAGGCCGGCGAGAAATGGCTGGCGACGCTGTGGATCCGGCAGGGGCGCTATCGCTTCTTCTGAGCAAACCCGGGCAAGGCAAAACCGGGGTCAGAGTGCAGTTTTCATGCGAAGGCGCAAAAGCAGGACAGCTGCCCGGAGAAAACTGCACTCTGACCCCGGTTTTGCTGTTTTGCGGTTTTGCCCTCAGCGCTTGTTGATGACCTCGCGGTGCATCGGCGCCAGCACCGCAAGCAGGCGGTTCTGGGCGCGGAACGGAATCCCGCGACGATTCATGGCGATCTGCAGGTCCTCGACCAGCGCATTGAAATCGGCACGATCGATGGCCAGGCCGGCGTGCGCCTCGACCATGTCGCGACCGCTGTAGGCGCAGCCGCCGCCGAGGATCGCGCAGAACTGCTCGGAGAGTTGCCGCTTGACCCGCGCCTGATCGACCTTCTCGAAGAACGGACGCATGCGCGGGTCAGCGAGCAGCACCGTCATGAATTCGTCCATCAGGGCATCGAGCCCGGGACGGCCGCCGAAATCCTCGAACACGCCGGCGAGCTCGGGATGGACCGGCGCCGGATCCGGCACGGCGCCGGCGGGCGTGCCGTCGGCCGCGCGCAGCGGTGCGGTGGCGCACACTGCGGCGACGGCGAGCGCGGCGGCAATCAGCAAACGGGCACGGCGCGCAGTTGGCGGCAGGGGCAGAGCGCCGGACACGGCGCGGGGATGCATGGACATGGGCTGTTTCTCCGGTCGGGTCAGAAACCGATCTGCAGCGAGGCGTAGACGCCGCGCTGGTCGTCGCGGATGACGATGTTGCCGAGGTCGACATAGGCCACGGTCAGCGACACGTGGCGATTGGGCGCCCAGGCCACGAAAATGTCCCAGGCGTCGTCCTCGTCGGCGATGTTCAGATTGTCGGGCTTGCTGCGGTATTCGGCGCCGATGGCGAGACGACGATCGACCAGCCAGGCCACCGAACCCTCGAACTGCGCGGAGCGGCCATCGTCGCGATCGCCGCCGAAACCGAGGATGCCGAACTGGTTGGCTTCGGTGAAACGCACTGTGCCGTTCACCAGCAGACTGCTGTCGAGATAGAGCTTGGTCGCGCTGACGTAGAGATCGGTGCCGCGATCGTCGTCGGCGCCGATCGCGCGTACCAGCGCGCCGCGGTCGTTGCGCTTGTACTGCGCGCCGACCGAGACCTGAGGCCACCAGCGATCCTGGTCGAGCACGGCGTCGCCGAACAGTTTCACCTTGACGCCGATGGTGTCCTGCGCGATCTCGAAACCGCGGCCGAGACCCAGCGCGGCGCCGACGTCTTCGGTGTCGAAAACCTGACGCGACACGCTCAGCTCCACGCGATCGTGGATGCCGACGAGCGCACCGTAGCTGTCGAGGCCGTAGTCGGCGACGTCGACGCGGGTGTAATAGGCATTGGCGCCGAACTGGCGCTCGGTGCCGTAACC
>JBIJBH010000465.1:0-3066 GCA_044345315.1 Lysobacteraceae bacterium | reverse complement strand
GCCGCGGCGCCCACACGCCGCGCAGCCACAGCGGCGTGAGCCAGTGATTGCCGATCATCAGGCTGAGCGTGAGCGTGCTCACGATCACCATGCCGGTCCCGGCGCTGAGCCCGCCGAGGAAACCCAACAGCGCCAGGTCTTCCCGGCCCTGCGACAGCGGCAGCGCCAGCACGTACAGGTCCGAAGGCACGCCCTGCGCCGCCAGCAGCGCGTCGCCGGCTCTCGCCAGCGGCAGCACCGGCAGCGCGATCAGCAGCAGATAGAGCGGAAACAGCCAGCGCGCGCGCAGCACGTGGCGCTCGTCGCGGCATTCGACCGCGCCGACGTGGAACTGGTGCGGCAGCGTGAACATCGCCAGCACCCCGAGCAGCACCAGCGGCGCGAACCCGGAGAGATCGCCGGCCTGCGGACGCAGCAGTTCCACCGCCGAGCCCTGCACCGGCAGGGTGACCGCGAACACGCCGATCGCCATCAGCGCGCCGAGCTTGAGCAGGGCCTCGAAGGCCATCGCCAGGATCAGACCGCGATTGTGTTCGGCGGCGCTGGCGCTGCGGGTGCCGAACAGCATCGCGAACGCGGCCATCGCCAGCGCCACGTACAGCGCGCTGTCCTGCCAGGCCGGCACCTCGCGCGCATCGCCGCCGACCAGCAGGGCGAAGCTCATCGCCACCGCTTTCAACTGCAGCGCGATGTACGGAACGATGCCGAGCACCGCGACGAAGGTCACCGCGGCCGCAAGCCAGCCGTCCTGGCCGAGCCGGCTGGCGACGTAGTCGGCGACCGAAGTGCTGTTGCTCTCGCGCACCTGCCGCGCCAGCCGCATCAGCAGGCCGATGCCGAACACATAGAGCAGGATCGTGCCGACGAAGGTCGGCGTCAGCGGCCAGCCGTAGCGCGCGGCCTGGGTGACGGTGCCGAAGAAGGTCCAGGACGTGCAGTAGACCGCGAGCGACAGTGCGTAGACGTCGCCCCACCGCCGATCGAACGCGCGCGGCCGGCGTTCGCCCCAGACCGCGACCGCGAACATCGCGCCCAGCCACAGCAGCGCCGCGAACACCACGCCGCCGGCGCTCAGCATGCCGTGCGTCCCGTTCCGCCGTTCACTGGTTCACCCCGCCGATCGCCCGCATGGCGCGAGGATAGCGCAATGCCCGAAGCCACAAGGGCCGTCCCGGAGCCTGTGGGAGCGACGCAAGTCGCGACAGGCTGCGGATGCGCTTTCCGAAGCCGGTCGCGACCCGCGTCGCTCCCTCATCGAACCGGATGGCTCAGAAGTCGTAGCGGGCGCTGAGGCTGACCTGACGCGGCGGGCCGTAGAAACCGGTGAACACGCCGAGCGAGGACACCAGGTTGTAGCCGGTGGTGAGGTATTCCTTGTCGGTGAGGTTGCTGCCCTGCAGCGAGAAGGTCCAGCGATCGTCGAATTTCCAGATCACGCCGGCATTCACCAGACCATAGCCGTCCTGGGTGATCGGGGTCGCGGTCGCACCGGTGACCGGATCGCGCACGACCTCGGTGGTCGCGACCACATCGCTCTGATAGCTGTAGCCGACACGTGCCGAGAGGCTGCCCATGCTGCCCAGCGAGGCGCGGTATTCCACGTTCAGCGCGCCCGAGAACTCCGGCGCATTGGTGAACTCCTGCTGGTTCGCGATGTTGACGTTCTTGAACAGGTATTCGTCGTACTCGGCGTCCAGCCAGGCGAGATTGCCGGTGATCGCCCAGGAGGCGTTCGGCATCCATTGGTACTCGACTTCCAGACCGTTGACCGTGCCGCGACCGGCGTTGGTGAAATCGCCGAAGAAGGCATCGTCGGTGCCGTCGCCGTTGCTGTCGTAGGCGGTGAACACCGAGAGCTGGATGTCCTTGTAGCGGTTGTGGAACGCCGAGAGGTTCAGGAACAGGCGGCGATCGAACAGCGACATCTTGCTGCCGACCTCGAAGCTGTCGACCGACTCGTCGTCGAAGGGCTCGGCCGAACGCGGCACAGCCACCGCCTGGGCGCGGATGTTGTAACCGCCGGACTTGAAGCCGCGGCTGGCCAGACCGTACAGCATGATGTCGTCGGTGAGCTGGAAGTCCATCGAGATCTTCGGCGAGACGTTCTCGAAGTTGATGGTCTTGTCGAAATTGGCGGCGATCGGCGCGACCGGACGCAGCACGGTGTAGGTGGCGTCGGTGTAGAAGCGGTTGAGGACGACCGCGTTCTTGTCCTCGTCGGTGTAGCGCGCGCCGAGATCCAGACGCAGGCGGTCGGTCAGATCGAAGGTCCAGTCGGCATAGAAGGCCAGGCTGTTGGTGTAGACGTTGCCGCGGGTGTCGCCGAACAGCAGATTGAAGAAGTTGTTGAGCACGCGGCCGCCGGCGCGACCGTCGAACTTGTACAGGCCGAACACGCCGCGGGCGCGGCCGCCGGCGTCGTAGCTGACCTGCAGCTCGTGACTGGTCTGCTCGTCGCTGTAGAACGCCTTCACGTCGGCGATGCGGTTGGGCAGAGTATCGAAGTCGATGTTGGTTTCGGTGTCGGATTCGCGCTTGGCGGCGACGTAGCGGAAGGTCCAGTCCTCCAGCAGCGAGCCCTCTTCCGGGCGCCAGTTCACGGTCGCCGCGATGCCCTTGAGTTCGGTGTCGTTGATGTTGGGCATGCCGTTGCGCACGTCATAGCGGTCGTTGAGCGGCGCAGTGGTCGGCGCGAAGCGGTTGGGCGCGAGCATCCGCGCGCCGCGCACGCCGGACTTGTCGTCGATCCAGTCGAAAGCGATCTGCATGTCGAAATCGTCGCGCGCCCAGGCGCCGACGGTGAAGCGGAGGGCGTTGACTTCCTTGTCGCTGACCGGCTGGTCGGTGACGATGTTCTCGCCGAAGCCGTCGCGGTTGAGGCTGGCCACCGCCAGCCGCGCGCGCAGGCCGCTGTCGCGGCCGAACAGCGGGCCGCCGAGCGCGCCCTTCACGTCGAGCTGGTTGTAATTGCCGATCGTGACCGAGGCGAAGCCTTCGACCTCTTCCGGCAGCGGCCGCGACACGTATTTGATCGCGCCGCCGATGGTGTTCTTGCCGTACAGCGTG
>JBIJBH010000462.1:0-3076 GCA_044345315.1 Lysobacteraceae bacterium | reverse complement strand
CGACCAGCAGATACAGCAGGCCCAGGATCAGCGCGGCGATCGCGATCTGCGGAATCAGCGTGGTCAGTACCCGGCCGGCGCGGCCGGTGCGCACCGCCGCCATCAGATGCCCCGGCATCGCGCTGCGCCCGGCGTCGACTTCGTGCGCGGCGAAGATCATGCCCGCCATCAGCAGCGGGCCGAGCAGCAGGAACACCAGTTGCAGCAGGCCGCCGATCGCGGGCGAGATCTGCGCCCCGGCCATCACCGCCAGCATCAGCCCGGCGTAGATCACCCCGAGCAGCACGAACCCCGTCGGCGATTTCATGAACAAACGGAACGCTTCCAGCAGCCATTCCGCGCCGGCAGAGGCCGGCAACCTGCGAATTTCCATCGTGATCCTCGTGGTGTGATGCGTCGCGCTCAGTGTCCGCGCAGGGTGGCAGCGTGGCGCACGAAACGGCGCAGCACGCCGCGCGCGTGCGGGGTCGGTTTGACCTCTTTCGCCATGCGCTGGTGGCAGCGGCCTTCGCGCTGCAGCGCATCGCGCCGGGCATGGACGTAGCCGCGCATGTGCGCGGCGCTGAATTCGGGATGGAACTGCAGGCCCCAGGCGTGATCGCGCCAGCGGAAGGCCTGACAGGCGTCCTGGTCCGAGCGCGCCAGCACGGTGGCGTCGGCCGGCGGCCGCAGCACGCTCTGCAGATGACTGACCTGGACTTCGAATCGTCCCGGCAGCGGCGCGAACAGCGGGTCCTCGCCGGCGTGCGGGTGCAGATCCACCGCGACCGTGCCCATCTCGCGGCCCTGCGGGTTGTAGTCGACCTCGCCGCCCAGGGTGTGCGCCAGCAGCTGGTGGCCGTAGCAGATGCCCAGCACCGGCAGGCCGGCATGCAGCCGATCGTGCAGCCATTCGGCGGTGCGCTCGCTCCACGGATGGCGGTCGGTGACCATCGAACTGGAGCCGGTGACGATCACGCCGGTGTAGCCGCCGTCGTGCGGCAGGTGCTCGCCGGCTTCGACGTTGACCGCGGTGGCCTCGTCGGCGGCCAGCCCGGCGGCGACCCGGATCCAGTGCGGAAAGCGCCCGTGCCGGCGCAGGCTGTCCACCGGCTGGCCGGTTTCAAGGATCAGGAATCGCAGGGGATGAGGACGATCGCGGCGGGCGGGCACGGGGGCGGGGCGGCGGGGACTGACGCTTATACTACCCAGTCCCCACACCGCCGTGCCGTCTCATGCAGGGACCGACCTTCCAGGACCTCATCCAGCGCCTGAACGCCTACTGGGCCGCACAGGGCTGCGTGCTGATCCAGCCGCTCGACCTCGAGGTCGGCGCCGGCACCTTCCATCCCGCCACGTTCCTGCGCGCCCTCGGCCCCGAGCCGTGGAACGCCGCCTACGTCCAGCCCAGCCGCCGCCCCACCGACGGCCGCTACGGCGAGAACCCGAACCGCCTGCAGCATTACTACCAGTACCAGGTGGTGATGAAGCCCAACCCCGACAACATCGTCGAGCTGTACTTCGACTCGCTGAAGGCGCTGGGCATCGACCCGCAGGTGCACGACCTGCGCCTCGTCGAAGACAACTGGGAATCGCCGACCCTCGGCGCCTGGGGCCTGGGCTGGGAGGTGTGGCTCAATGGCATGGAAGTCACCCAGTTCACCTATTTCCAGCAGGCCGGCGGCCTCGAATGCAAACCGGTGCTGGGCGAGATCACCTACGGCCTCGAACGCCTGTGCATGTATCTGCAGAACTGCGACAACGTCTACGACCTGATCTGGACGATCGGTCCGCAGGGGCCGGTGACCTACGGCGACGTGTTCCTGCAGAACGAGCGCGAGCAGAGTGCCTACAACTTCGAGCACGCCAACGTCGAGGAACTGTTCCACCGCTTCGACGCCTGCGAGGCCGAGGCGCTGAAACTGGTCGAACTCGGCCTGCCGCTGCCGGCCTACGATCAGGTGTGCAAGGCCAGCCACAGCTTCAACCTGCTCGACGCGCGTCGCGCGATCAGCGTGACCGAGCGTCAGCGCTACATCCTGCGCGTGCGCAATCTCGCCCGTTCGGTCGCCGAGAGCTACCACGCGCAGCGCGAGAAACTGGGCTTCCCGGTGCTGAAGGACGAAGCCGCGCGCGCCGCGCTGGGTCTTGCGCCCCTCGACACGCACGCTGACACCCAGGACGCGGCGTGAGTGCGCAGCCCGCCCTGCTGATCGGCATGTACGACTCGCCGTTCGTGCGGCGGGTCGCGATCGCGCTGGATCTGCTCGATTTTCCCTTCGAACACCGCAACTGGTCGGTGGGCCGCGATTTCGAGCGCATCCGCGCATACAGCCCGCTCGGCCGGGTGCCGGTGCTGGTGCCGGCCGACGGCGAGGCGCTGACCGAGTCGATGATGATCCTCGAACATCTCGACGATCTGGTCGGCCCCGAACGCGCGCTGCTGCCGCCGCCCGGCGCCGATCGCCGCGCCGCACTGCGCCTGCTCGCCTTCGCCAACGGCGCGGTCGAGAAGGCGCTGCAGATCTCCGGCGAACGCATCTTCCGCCCCGCGGAGAAATACCACGCGCCCTACGTCGAACGCTGCCGCAGCCAGATGCGCGGCGCGTTCGCCGAACTGGAAAAGATCTGCGCCGCCGCCGGCGATCGCGAGTGGCTGATCGGCGAGCGCATCGGCACCGCCGACATCACCCTCGCCTGCTTCGCGACCTACGCCCACGAGGCCGTGCCCGAGCCGCTCGACGCCTTCCCCGCGCTGCGGGCGCGACGCGCGCGGCTGGAAGCGTTGTCGGTGTTCCGCCGCCATTACGCGCCGTTCTTCACCGCCGAAGTCGCCGACACGCCCGTGCCGCGCCCGCCGGCGGACGGCGGCGGGTGACGATCGCCCGGCCCCTCAGTTCCAACCTTCCTTCGCCCTTCGGGCACCTTCTCCCGGACGGAGAAGGCCAACGCGAAACCAGAGCCGTCCCATGACCCAGATGCTTCCCCTCCTGATCGAACTCGGCACCGAAGAACTGCCGGTGAAGGCCCTGCCCGGGCTGGCGCAGGCGCTGTTCGACGGCGTGATCGACGGGCTCGCCAAGCGCGGCGTCGCGTT
>JBIJBH010000063.1:0-11451 GCA_044345315.1 Lysobacteraceae bacterium | reverse complement strand
GCCCGACCATCGCCACCGCTTCGTCCACCGGCATCGGGTCGTCGGCGATGTCGGCGACCAGCTGCACGTTCTCGCGCACGGTCAGGCTCGGGATCAGGTTGTAGAACTGGAACACGAAACCGACGTGCTCGCGGCGGAAGCGGGTGAGTCCGGCCTCGTCGGCGCCGTCGAGACGGTGATCGCAGTAGGCGACCTCGCCCGCGGTCGGCGCGTCCAGCCCGCCGAGGATGTTCAGCAGGGTCGATTTGCCGCTGCCCGACGGCCCGAGCAGCACGATGAACTCGCCGCGCAGGATCTCCAGGTCGATGCCGCGCAGCGCCTGCACCTCGACTTCGCCCATCCGGTAGACCTTGGTCAGACCGTGCGCGTGGAACACGATGCCCGCTGCAGCATGCTGCACTGCAGCGGAAGCGTCGCCGGTCGCGCCGGAGCGCGTTGCCGGCCGATCGTGCGGCGCAGGCGGATGGCGGGACATGCGCCGGACTATACGCAGGATTCGAGCCGCGCTTTTGATCCCGGTCAAGGTCTTGCGAACCCTTCGGTGGGTTAATGGTGCCGGTCCCACTTTTTTCGATCGAGGTGAATCGTGATCAAGGACATTCTGGTTCCTTATGTGAATGCCGACAGCGAGCGCGCGCCGATCGAGGCCGCGGTCGCGATCGCCCGCGCCAATGCGGCGCACGTGGCGATGCTGGTGACGGTCGACGTGCCCGCACCGATGCCCAGCGACTGGGGCGCGATGGCCTACGATCTGTACGCGCGGCTGCACGAGGAAGCGCGCAGGCGCGCGCAGACATTGGCGGACAGGCTGCGCGGGAATCTCGCGCGGCACGACCCGCCGATCGAGATCCGCGTCGCCGAAGCGGTGTCGCTGTATCCGCAGAACACCGCATCGATGCACGCGCGCTATGCCGATCTCACCGTGCTGCCGGGCATGCCGCGCGACGGCGCCGAAACGATGTATCTGCACGATCATTTTCACGACATCCTGCGCAAATCCGGGCGCCCGGTGCTGGTGGTGCCGGACGGCAGCACCGCGCAGTGGCCGCCGAAGCGCGCGGTGATCGCCTGGAAACCGACCCGCGAAGCGACCCGTGCGGTCGCCGATGCCTTGCCGCTGCTGGCGCAGGCCGAACAGGTCGACGTGCTGGTGATCGATCCGGTGGTCGGCGAATCCGGTCACGGCAGCGAGCCCGGCGCCGATATCGCCGCGCATCTGGCGCGGCATGGGCTGCGGGTCGAGGTCGAGACCCGGCCGAGCATGAACTTCTCGGTCGCCTATGCGCTGCTCGAACACACCCGCAGGGTCGGCGCCGATCTGCTGGTCTGCGGCGGTTACGGCCACTCGCGGCTGCACGAGGCGGTGCTCGGCGGCACCACTCGCGAACTGCTGCAGACCGCGCATCTGCCGGTGCTGTTCTCGCACTGATGAAACAGGCGACCGGCGCGACCGGGCCCACGCCCGCTGACGGCGACCGGTCGCATCCGCCGCATCTGCGGCGACCGCTGCGCGCACTCGCGATCCTCGCGCTGTGCGCGGGCGCGTTCGCTGTGCTGTCGCTTGATGCGGTGCAGTCGGCGCTGGCGAACGCCCTCGCCACGATCGCGCCGGTCATCGCCGCGCATCCTGTCGCCGGCGTCGCGCTGTTCGTGCTGCTGGCTGCGCTGTCGGCGCTGGTCGCGTTCTTCTCCAGCGCCGTGCTGGTGCCGGTGGCGGTGCACACCTGGGGGCCGGCGGTCTCGGCGCTGTTGCTGTGGCTGGGCTGGTGGATCGGCGGACTGTGCGCCTACGGCCTCGGTCGCGCGCTGCGTCGCCCGCTGCTGCGGCGCGGCGCGGTGGTCGAGGCCTTCGCGTTCTATCGCACACGTCTGCCGTCCGATCCCGGCTTCGTCGCGGTGCTGCTGCTGCAACTGGCGCTGCCGTCCGAAATCCCCGGCTACCTGTGCGGCATGATGCGGGTGCCGCTGCGCACCTACGCGCTGGCATTGGCGGTGGCGGAACTGCCCTACGCCGCGGGCACGGTGCTGATCGGCGACAGCCTGCTGCGCCAGCGCCTCGGCCTGCTCGCGACGCTGGCGGCGCTCGGCGCGGCGGCCAGTTGGTATGCTGTGCGTCGACTGCGACGGCATCTGGCCGCGCACGCACCCGCCGCCTGACGTCGCTGCCGGAGTCTTCCGCTCACGATGCCGAACATCCCCGCAGAACTCTCCGGTTTCAGCGTCGCGCTCGGGATCGGCCTGCTGATCGGGATCGAACGCGAACGCAGCAAGGGCGACGGCCCCGACCGCGCCGCCGCCGGTGTGCGCACGTTCCTGCTGATCGCGCTGGTCGGCGCGCTCGCCAGCACCGCCGCGCAGCGTTTCGGCGGCCTCATCTTCGCGGTCGGCGGCGGATTCGTCGCGCTCGCCGCGCTCGCCGCCTACCGCCGCAGCCGCGCCGACGACCCGGGACTGACCACCGAGGTCGCGATGCTGGTGACCTTCCTGCTCGGCGCGCTGGCGATGACCGCGCTGCCGCTGGCCGCCGGACTCGGCGTGGTGGTCGCGGTGGTGCTGGCGAGCAAGTCGGCGCTGCATCGGTTCGTGCGCGACACCCTCACCGAACAGGAGGTGCACGACGGCCTGCTGCTCGCGGCCGCGGCGGCGGTGGTGCTGCCGCTCCTGCCTGACCGCGCGATCGACCCGTTCGGCGCGTTCAATCCGCACACCCTGTGGACGCTGGTGGTGCTGGTGATGGCGATCAACGCAGGCGGCTACATCGCACTGCGTCTGCTCGGCCCCGGCGCCGGGCTCGCGCTCGCCGGCTTCATCGGCGGGTTCATCTCCAGCACCGCGACCATCGCCGCGATGGGCGACCGCGCGCGGGCCGCGCCGCACCTGCTCGGCCAGTGCGTGGCCGCTGCCCTGTTCTCCAACGTCGCCACCATCCTCATGCTGGGCGCGGTGATCGGCGCGCTGTCGCCGCCGATGCTGCAGCGGCTGGTGCTGCCGCTGACGCTGGCCGGCATCGCCGCGCTGATCGCCGCGGCCATCGCGCGCTGGCGGCTCGCCCCCGGCACGGTCGCGGATCGTCCGGTCGCCGGCGGGCGTCCGTTCGAACCGCGTCAGGCGCTGAGTTTCGCGGCGATCGTCAGCGCGATTCTGCTGCTGTCGGCGCTGGTCCATCGCTGGTTGGGCGATGCCGGCGTCGGTCTCGCCGCGGGCGTCTCCGGCCTCGCCGACGTGCACGCCGCGGCCGCCTCGGTCGCGCAGCTCGCTGCAGCGGGCGCGATCACGCCGGAACACGGCGGCTGGCCGGTGCTGATCGCGCTGGCGACCAATTCCGCGAGCAAGCTGCTGATGGCCTGGCTGCGCGGCGGTCGCGGCTTCGCGCTGCGCCTGCTGCCGGGCGTGATGCTGATCGTGGCCGCGTTCGCGGCGGGGGCGTGGTGGGTGGGGTGAGGCGTCAGCCCACGAGGTCTTGTCCGCGACCGAATCTTCTGCGGCTTCGATCTGCTTATCGCACCGCGCCCTGCGCTCGCCTCACTTTTTCAGCCACTTCAACAACGGCGCCCAGTCTTCCTGGTGCTCGCGCACCTGCTGCGAGTGGTAGTCGAACAGGCTGCGGCCGAGGCCGACCAGCATCACGTAGGCCTGGCTGTCGCGCAGTTCGCCGACGATCGGATACGGCCACTGTTTCAGCAGCTCGACCGACTGCTGCGAGGCGTTGGTCCAGGGTTTGAGGCGATTGCAGACCAGGCCGACGCGCAGCGCGCCGCGGCGCACGCGCGGGTGTCTGGCGATGCCGTTGAGGAAACCGACGGTGGCGTCGATATCGAGCGTGGACGGCAGCACCGGCACCACCAGCGTGTCGGCGGTTTCGAGGAAACTCTCCAGACTCTCTGCGGTGGAACCGGCGGGCGCGTCGATCACGATGCGCTGGGCGTCGTCCGGGACGTGTTTGGCCCAACTGCGCTTGCTGCCGTCGACCGGCAGCACCGCGGCTTCCAGATCGGCGCGGCGTTCCGCCCAGCGGGTCGCGGAATGCTGCGGGTCGGCGTCGACCAGCACGGTGCGCAGACCGTCGAGCGCCGCCTGGGCGGCGAGGTGGGTGGCGAGGGTGGTCTTGCCGACCCCGCCCTTCGAACTGGCGACCAGAACCGTTTTCATCGGCACCTCCGCAGTGAAGAGCCGGCAGCTTAGCACCGGAAACGGCCGCGGCGGCGGCTTCCGGCCACCCACCCCTCCAATCGAATCAATGGCTTGCGACAAACGCCCCCGCCATCGGGCCGGCTTTGCTATCGTGCCGACTGATTCCGGGGGGATACCCGACGTTTCCAGGACCACATGAGCGGCTTGCAGGACCTCATGGCGCTGATCCGCGCCGATACCCCTCTGATCGTGATCGAGACCCCCGACGAACCGCGGGTGGTCGAACTCTTCCGGCAATCGCTGATGCACGTCTGGCGGGCGCTGTTCCGCTGGTCGATCACCGAAGGCCTGCGCCGGATCGACATGGACCGCGAGGACGCGGCCGAAGTCGCGCCCGACGCCGGCGCCACGCTGCAGGCGATCTATCGCCACGACCAGCGCGGCGTGTTCCTGCTGCTGGACTTCGCGCCCTATCTGAAATACGCCGGCACCCAGCGCCAGGTGCGCGACATCCTGCAGCGCCGCAACTGCCTGCCGCATGTGCTGGTGCTGGTCGGCGGCAAGGTCGAACTGCCCGAGGACCTCGAAGCGCATGCCGTGCGCTATCGCCCGCACCTGCCCACCGCCGAGGCCCTGCTCAAGCTGGTCAAGGACGAAGCGGTCGCCTACGCGCGCGAGCACGGCGGCAAGCGCGTCGAGGTGGATCCGGAAGCGGTGAAACAGATCGTGCGCAATCTGCGCGGCCTCAACGAGACCGACGCGCGCCGCATCGCCCGTCAGCTGATCTTCCGCGACGGCGTGCTCGGCGCGCAGGATCTGCCCGAGCTGGCCAAGCTCAAATTCGAACTGATCAACCGCAGCGGCCATCTGCATTACGAATTCGACCCGGTCAAACTCGAACACGTGATCGGCGCGAAGCGGGTGAAGCGCTGGATCGAACTGCGCCGCGCCGCGTTCGTCGAAGGCAACGCGCCGCCGGGGCTGGACCCGCCCAAGGGCGTACTGCTGCTCGGAGTGCAGGGCTGCGGCAAATCGATGCTGGCGAAGGCGATCGCCGGCGGCTTCGGCGTGCCGCTGCTCAGGCTCGATTTCGGCGCGCTGTACAACAAGTACCACGGCGAAACCGAAAAGAACCTGCGCGACGCGCTGGAGTCGGCCGAACAGCTCGCGCCTTGCGTGCTGTGGATCGACGAGATCGAAAAAGGCCTCGCCAGCGCCGGCGGCGAGGACGGCGGCGTCTCCCGCCGCGTGCTCGGCACCTTCCTCACCTGGATGGCCGAACGCAAGGCGCAGGTGTTCATGGTCGCCACCGCCAACCAGGTGCACGAGCTCCCGGCCGAACTGCTGCGCAAGGGCCGCTTCGACGAGATCTTCTTCGTCGACCTGCCGAACGCGGACGCGCGCGCCGAATTGTTCGCCTTCCACCTGCGCCGCCGCAGCATCGAGCCCGAAGGCTTCGACCTCCCCGCCCTCGCCGCCGCCAGCGACGGCTTCTCCGGCGCCGAAATCGAACAGGCGATCGTCGCCGCCCTCTACGCCGCCCACGCCGCCGGCCATCCCCCGAGCGACTTCCAGTTGCGCAGCGAACTCAAGCACACCCGCCCGCTGTCGGTGCTGATGGCCGAACAGGTCGAAGCGCTGCGCGAATGGGCGTCGGCGAGAACCGTGCCGGCGGATTGAGGGGACGTGCAGGCCTCTTTCATGAGGTCACGCCCACCGGATGTCGAAAATCCAGCGCGAACGATGGACGGCTTCCGTGCTACTGATACCGGATTGAACCGACACGGCGTCCGACGAGGGAGCAGACTTGCGGCCTGTTTCTCCCGATATCGCCCTGCCGGAGCGCAACCGGGTCGGTCGTGGCAAGATCGCACCTTCGGACGCACTGCAGACAGCCGAAACTGAGGAAACCCTCCATGCGCACGCACCCCCGGATGCAAACAAGAAGTCCCAAATCGAAGACGAAGCGAATACGCCACTTCGACAGGGACCCATATGAACGCACCGAATACTTCCAACCGCTCGGCCGAGAACCATGAGGATCTCATTGCCCACTGCCTTGTGAAGGGCGGCCGTATCAGGCTCGACAACACCGCCTTGCGTCAACTGCGTCACGCGCGACTGATGAGCCAACAAGACCTGGCGGATGACTGTTGGCGCAGGAAGATCCGCGTATCCCTTCCCACCATCAAACGTGCGGAGTCCGGGCATGCTGTCCGCTTCCGCATCGCGCGTGAACTGGCTCGCTGCTTCGATGTGCCGATCGCACGGATCATCCGCAAGTCGGCAGCCTGATACGGACTCGCACGTATCCGCAAGGCGGGCTTGAGCCCGCCCTGCGCATTCCCGGATGACATCACCGCCACAGGGCAGGCTCTGGCGCACCGCAACCGATGCAGGATCACCTGCCCCGCTGCGCTTGCGCACAATCTCGCGGGCGGCGGCATGCACTGCTTCATTCCACCCTCGCGATGTCGCGACGCCCCAGGCTACACTGATCGCATCCGCCGCCCGTCACGGAGCGGATCGTCCCGGGCATCAGACTGGAGGGCCGTTGGATCATGTATCAACTCGCACATGCGCTGGACCGCCTCGACCATCTGCTGACCCCGTTCGATACAGAGCCGCAGGGCGTCGATCTTCACCGCTCCATGCCCGGCGAGCACGACGCACTCAAATCGGACATGATCGAGCGCGCGCATCTGGTCTTGTCCCAGGGGCGTTCCCTGCTGCTGGGCGCGAGCGCCAAGGCCAGTGATCGCGCTGGCATCGAATTCGCCAACCTCACCGACCTGCTCGCCAACGACATCGCATTCGCGGATCTCGCGGCACGCCTGGGGGAAGGCGATGGAGCGGCGGGCTTCATCGAAATCCGCGATGCGATTCATGCCGTCGCCATGGCCGCAACACGGGCAGCCGGCTGAGATTCGATTCGCGCCGACCCCATCCGGCCTGCAGACAGGGTTGGAGAGAGAATCGCAGGCCATCAGGCGGGCTGGATGCCTGTTGTCCGCGCATGGGCGTCAACTTGCGGCGGACCGCCCGGCGATGAGCGACCGCGCGCGCAAGCAGGCACGGCAGATGGCCTCGATCACTTGCCTGCGCTAGGCTGACGGAGGTCCCGTCTTCGGCATCACGGCCCGATCCCATGCCTCCATCGCCGCATTTCGCCCGGATACGAGCACAGGTGCTGCAGCTCACGGCCGCCGTGCCCGAGGGAAGGCTCTGCACGTTTCAGTCCATGGGCGAATATCTCGATGTGATGGCGCGCCATGTGGCGTACATCCTCGGTCGGCTCGAAGACAACGAGAAGTTCGTCTATCCCTGGCATCGCGTGGTGAGTGCAGACGGCTCGCTCGGCGCGCCGCGAAAGAACCCCGACGGAACGAGCCAGGCAGAGCTGCTTCGCGCGGAAGGCATCCTGATCAGCGACAACCGCGTCGAGACCGGTTTCGAGCGTGCCTTCATGCCCGCGGAGCGGCTTCCCAGCGGCCTGCAGAGGCAGACAAGACCTGCGGATGCGCCGCCGCCGAAGCGCAGAAGCAAACGACCCGTCCCGGGACGATGAGACGGCGCTGAGACGGGGACACCCGCCGCCCCCGGCATCGCCGGGAAGCGGGTGTCCCCTCGGCTTCGACCCGGGCTCAGGCTTGCGCCAGAGCCCGTCTCCTCAGGGCCAGATATCCACGGCGCCGATTTCGTTTTCGACCGCGCCGATCGGGCTGAACACGAAGGTGCCGGCACCGTTGCCGCCCCAGAGCAGTCCGCGCAGCGAACGACGATGCCGGTGGCTGCCGACCACCACCGCGGACCCGCTGTCGCCGCCGGCCGATGCGGCGGTGACGAAGCTCTGGCAGAAGAGCGTCTGCGGCCGCGCGGCGACGTTGGTGGTGACGCAGGTGTTGCTCACCGGACCGCGGGTCCATCCGGTCGTACGACCGATTTTCTGCACGACCTGACCGACCGGAGGCGAAGTGCGGCTGTTGTAGACCATGTTCAGGCGCGGAAACTGCGAGCTGATCTGGACGCTGTTGCAGTTGTAGCACGGCGGCTTCGCGATGAATCCCCAGTGCCCGAGCCCCATGTTGTTGTTGGTGAACTGCACCAGCGCGGAGTCGCTGTTCCTGCAGACCCGTCCCGCCGGGCAGCCGCCGCCGGTGGTGTAGACCGGATCGCGGACCTCGGTGCCGATGCGGTTGTTCGAGCCCGAATTCGCCTGGAAATACGCGGTGCCTTCGACGCCGCCCTGGGTGTTGGTGCAATGGGAGTTGGTCAGGAAGCCGTTGATCGCGCCCTGTTGCACCACGATGCCCATCGTGCACAGGAAATTCCCGTAGTTGATCTGCATCCCGCCGGGCGCCGGCCGGATCCGATCGCGCAGGGTCGCGACCTGCTCGATCGGCAGGGTGTGGATCACCGCGATCACCGGCTCCGGCACGCGGAATTTCTCGGCGAGCAGGCGCGGCGCACTTTCGATATTGGCGAAGAGCGGGCTCCTGGAAGCGGTCTTGGGATCCACGCCGATCAGGATGCGGTTGTTGACCTCATCGAGATCGAGGAACACCGCGCCGGGTTCCGAGAGGCTCGGCACGAGCAGTTGCTTGTATTCGTAGAGACGCGCGAAATCGTGCTTCACCGGCTGGATCACGATCTTGCCGGTGAGCGGGGCCTCGTCCGACTCTTCCGGGCCGGCGTCGCCTTCGATCACGCCTTCGTTCACCACATCGCGTTTGGAGACGAGCGCCGACAGCGGGTCCTTCCAGGTCAGATCGGAGAGCAGGAGGACCGTATTGCCCTCGCGATCGAAGTAGTAACCGCCGAATCCGGGATATTGCGTCGCGATGGCCGCCAGTTCGAGGTCGGTGTCGTATTCCCGGCCGGTTTCCGCCTGCGCCCAGGCGGGCGCCGCGCACAGTCCGAGGGCGATGGCGGCTGCGATGGATCTTCCGAGCATGATGTCTGTCCTTGTTGATGCGGGACGCTCCGGATACGGACATCCCGCGGGTTCCATGAGAGTGTTCGGCCGCCGTTCCGGCGCGCCGAAAACAGGTAGGGCGCGCTGCGTGGCGTCCGCCATCCGCGGCGGTCCAGGCAGGCGCAGGGACTGTAGCGGGGGCCCGATGAACGAAGTGTTACATTATTTCAAATCAGGCCGTACCCCGGGACCGACCGGGCCGAGCCGGCGGTCCCTCAACAGCTTTTCGGCACAGTCCCGCCACCCGGCGCCCATCGGGACCATGCCCCTGCAGGTCCTCGTCGCCACGGAGGACACGAGATGGGGAAGCGAGACAGAGTCACCCGCCGTCTCCGGCCTCGCCGGGACGGAGGTGTCGAAGCGCATGCGCGGAGCGAATGATCTCGCCCGCTAGTTCGCGATCTGCGTCTGCGTCGTCGGGAAAGGATTCACATAGGCGTCGACGATGTTGAAGTTGTTCGCTTCGCCGGGAAGGATCAGCATGCGCACGAACGCATTCTGGTCGGTCATGCCCGCCAACGACGGCAGGGTCACGACGTTCGAAACGAATGCGGAGGATCGCACCACCGATGCGAGCTGTTCGCCACCGTACGCGCCGTTGTTGGGCTTCAATCGCCTGCCGGTCACATCCTGCCAGACGACGGCGCCGTTATGGACGACCTGCAGCGCGAGGAACAGATCGCCGTCACCGACCTCGCGCCGCGCGTTGACGCCGTACAGATAGCTGCAGCCGCTGCAGAACCTGCCGATGGGAATATCCTGGTAAAGCGCCTGCGTCCCGGAAGGCGCGCATTGCGCAGCGCCGCAATTGATCGCGACATACGCCGTGCCCGAGCCGTAGCGGTTATCGCCGCCGCCGGTCGACATCCGGGCGCTCCAGTTCAGCACGGGGCCTCCGGCCGGATAGAACCGATGCCAGAAGCCCTGCGCTTGATGCTGATCGACGAATCCACCCGCATTGAAGTGCGCGTATTGCAGCAGATTGGCGTTGACCAGAGGCCAGGGCTGGACCGTCGAGACGGACCGCACGACGGTGTCCGACCAATCGCGGCAATCGGCGTAGTGGTAGACCTTGCCTTTCACCGTGATCGTATCGGCGCCGCTGCAATACTTCGTGGGGGCCTGCACGGGAGCCGTCTGGTTCCATGCTTCCCAACGCGTCAAGCCATATTCGCGGGTGAAGTAGAAGCGTTCGATGTTTCCCGAGATATGCGTCACCACCAGGGCATCCATCGTCTTGAGCGGGCGGCCCGCGATCCCGCCGAATGATGTGTTCGGAACCCACCGATACGTGGTCGTGGTTTGGCCATAGCCGGAGGGGCAGCCGCCCGGAAAGGATCGTTCGGTCTGCTCCCAGTACACGCCCGAGATCGCCGACACCGTTTCCCGTTCGACAAGCGTCAGGAAATTGGTGGTCGGAAACAGGCGCCAGCCGTCGCCCTGTGAGCAGTTGGCGCCGTAAAAGGTCTGCCCGTAACCGCCGCCGTCCCGGGTATTGACGACCGAAACGAATCCGTTCATGACGGTATAGACGTCGTAACCGTCGGAGCCGTCGTAAAGATTGAATTCTCCGAAAGGAACAAAATCGAACGTATGCATGTAGATCGGATTGCGATTCTTGTCGTACAACGGATAAGAATCGTTGCGCTGGAACCCGCCCTGGTCGATGTTGGAGTACGGAAGCGGATCGCCGATCCGGATCTTGCGGATGGTCGAATTCGGCGGACATGCGGGATAAGGATCGACGGGCAACAGTTGACCCGCGGAGTTCACGCACACGCTTTTGCTGATCCACGTGGAATGACTGGTCTGCGGCAGATCGGCGACCGAAGCGGCGCAGACACTGTTCGAATACAGCGCTGCGGCCAGAGTGAAAACGAAAATCCTTGCGCCTGCCATGGCCATCGACTCCTCGTTGTTCGTGAAACATCAGCGCCGATCGTCGTCCGCATCGGCATCGGGCCGCGATCGATTCCGCACGGCCTCGGTCCGATTCTCGCATATGCACGACCGCATGCTTCGCATCGGCATGCGGTCGGCGCATCGAGGGGAGAAAGCTCCCCACTCCATCACTCCCGCCGCAGCGCCATGAACCGCGGGTTGCGCAGCAGCGCGGCGGAGATCAGCGAGACCAGGACACCCACCGGGAAGATCTCGGTGAAGGTCATCGGCATCCGGTACAGCGGGTTGGCGTACTGCAGGCGGAAGGCCTCGAGTTCGGCGGCGACCCTGGCCAGTTCGGCGGCGCTCGCGCCGGCGGCGCGGCGCTGTTCGAGCAGCATCTCGGCGTATTTCGCGCCGTAGTCCATGCCGGTGACCGCCAGCGCGGCCTCCCAGGCCAGCAC
>JBIJBH010000461.1:0-3077 GCA_044345315.1 Lysobacteraceae bacterium | reverse complement strand
GTCGTATCTGCCGGAAGCGCATACCGATTTCATCCTCGCGGTGATCGCCGAGGAACTGGGCTTCGTCGGCGTGTGTCTGGTGATCGGCCTGTTCGCGCTGCTGGTCGGCCGCGCGCTGTGGATCGGGCTGAAGTGCGTCGAAATGCGCCGCCACTTCGCCGGCTACTGCGCGTTCGGCGTCGCGCTGTGGATGGGGCTGCAGAGCTTCGTCTCGATCGGCGTGAATCTCGGCCTGCTGCCGACCAAGGGCCTGACCCTGCCGCTGATTTCCTACGGCGGTTCCAGCATTCTCGGCACCTGCGCCGCGCTCGGGCTGCTGCTGCGGATTTCCTACGAACTGGATCGCGCCGAGCGTCAGGTCGTGCGTCTGCGCGGCGAAGCGGCGCGCGCGCCGGCCTCGGGCGCTCCGGCGACCGCGCAGCCGGTGGTCGCGGCCAGCGCGCCGGCGCTGGGCAATACCGTGCGCGGCACCAGCCGTCTGCGCGACCGGGTCGAACCGAGTTTCGGGAGGGGCGCATGACCGAAACCGCTCCCGTGCTGATCCTCGCCGGCGGTACCGGCGGCCACATCTTTCCCGGCCTCGCAGTCGCCGCGGCGCTGCGCGCGCGCGGCGTGCCGGTCATCTGGCTCGGCGCCGAAGGCGGGATGGAGACGCGTCTGGTCCCGCAGCACGACATCGCGATCGAGACCATCGCGATCTCCGGCGTCCGCGGCAAGGGCGTCGGTGCGCTGCTGCGCGCGCCGCTGCGGGTGCTCGCGGCGATACGCGCGGCGGCGAAAGTGCTGGCCCGCCATCGGCCGCGCGCGGTCGTCAGCTTCGGCGGTTTCGCGGCCGGTCCCGGCGGCATCGCCGCGGTGCTGGCGCGAGTGCCGCTGCTGGTGCACGAACAGAACCGCGCGCCGGGCTTCACCAATCGCGTGCTGTCGAAATTCGCGCGTGCGGTGCTGGTCGGATTTCCCGATGCGTTTCCCGGCCGCGAAATCCTGGTCGGCAATCCGGTGCGCGAAGTGATCGCGAAGATCGCGCCGCCGGCCGAGCGTTTCGCGCAGCGCGGCGACCAGCATGCTGACGACGGCAGTCTGCGTCTGCTGGTGCTCGGCGGCAGCCAGGGGGCGCGCGCGCTGAACGCTGCGGTGCCGCAGGCCCTGCGCCAACTGCAGGGCGCGGGCATCGCGGTGCGTCACCAGTGCGGCGAAAAACTGCGCGCCGAAACCGCGGACGCCTATGCCGCCGCCGGCATCGATGCCTCGATCGAACCGTTCATCGCCGACATGGCCGCGGCCTACGCCTGGGCCGATCTGGTGGTCTGCCGCGCCGGCGCGCTGACCATCGCAGAACTGTGCGCGGCCGGCGTCGGCAGCGTGCTGGTGCCGCTGCCGACCGCGGTCGACGATCACCAGACCAAGAACGCGCAGTACGTCGTGCAGCGTCGCGCCGGCGTGCTGCTCAAGCAGGACGGCGATCTCGCCGACAAACTCGCGATGGAACTGCGCAACCTCGTGCTCGATCCCGGCAAGCGCCTGTTCATGGCCGAGGCCGCGCGTTCGCTCGCCCGCATCGACGCCGCCGATCGCGTCGCCGACGCCGTACTGAAGGAGGCCCGCGCATGATCCGCAGGCTGCTCGATACCCAGGATCTCTCCAAGGCCTTTCCGCGCGTGCACTTCGTCGGCATCGGCGGCGTCGGCATGAGCGGCATTGCCGAAGTGCTGTGCACGCTCGGCTATCAGGTCTCCGGGTCGGACAACGCCGACAGCGCCGCCACCCGCCGGCTGGCCGCGCTCGGCGCCACCGTGTACCGCGGTCACGCCGCGGCGAACGTGCTCGGCGCCGACTGCGTGGTCGTTTCCAGCGCGATCCGCCGCGACAACCCCGAGTGGATGGAAGCGCGCGCGCAGCGCATCCCGGTGGTGCCGCGCGCGGAAATGCTGGCCGAGCTGATGCGTTTCCGTCGCGGCATCGCGATCGCCGGCACCCACGGCAAGACCACGACCACGTCGCTGTGTGCCAGCGTGCTCGGCGAGGGCGGGCTGGATCCGACCTTCGTGATTGGCGGCCAACTGCTCGCCGCCGGCGCCAACGCGCGCCTGGGCAGCGGCGACTGGCTGGTGGCCGAGGCCGACGAAAGCGACGGCAGCTTCCTGCGCCTGAATCCGCAGATCGCGGTGGTCACCAACATCGACGCCGATCATCTGGAGAACTATGGCGGCGACTTCGGCAAGGTCCAGGCCGCGTTCTCGGAATTCCTGCACCGGCTGCCGTTCTACGGCCTCGCGGTGCTGTGCATCGACGACCCCGAGGTCGCGATGCTCGCTGCCGACACCCCGCGTCACGTCATCACCTACGGGTTCGACCCGGGTGCCGACGTGCGCGCCGAGGAGGTGTCGCAGCACGGCGCGGCGATGCGCTTCACCCTGTGCCTGCCCGACGCCACCCGCACGCCGATCACGCTGGCCCTGCCGGGCCGCCACAACGTCCAGAACGCGCTCGCCGCGGCAACCATCGCCTGGCAGCTCGGCGTGGCGCCGGAGGCGATCGCGCGCGCGCTGGAGAAATTCGCCGGCATCGGCCGCCGCTTCAATCTGCTCGCCGAAGTGGTCACGCCGCAGGGCGCGAAAGTGCAACTCGTCGACGATTACGGCCATCACCCGAAGGAACTGGAAGCGGTGTTCGAGGCCGCGCGCGGCGGTTGGCCGGATCGCCGTCTGGTGGTTGCGTTCCAGCCGCATCGCTACAGCCGCACCCGCGATCTGTTCGACGATTTCGCCGCGGTGCTCTCCGATGTCGACGCGCTGGTGCTGACCGAGGTCTATCCCGCCGGCGAGGCGCCGATCGCCGGTGCCGACGCGCGCGCGCTGGCGCGTTCGATCCGCGCCCGCGGCCGGATCGATCCGGTCGTGGTCGGCGGCGCCGCCGATCTGGCCGGCGTGCTGCCGGACGTGCTGCGCGACGGCGATCTGCTGCTGCTGATGGGCGCCGGCGACATCGGCCACGCCGCGCAGGCGCTCGCCGTCCAGGGGTTCGCTGCCCGCAACGAGGACAGCCGCAAAGAGGACAGCCGCCCGTGAACACCGTCG
>JBIJBH010000459.1:0-3092 GCA_044345315.1 Lysobacteraceae bacterium | reverse complement strand
CTTCTATCACGCCAGCTGTCCCGTCTGCGTGTCCGCCGAACAGCGCATCGCCGATGCGCTGGATCCCGCCCGCTACGCGGTCGAACACGTCCACCTGGGCGAACAGCCGCATCGACTGACCGAGGCCGAAGCCGCCGGGGTCGTCTCGGTGCCGGCACTGGTGATCGCAGGTCTGCCCTTCCACATCAACCACGGCGCCGCACTGGCCGACCTGCGCTGAGGAGACTGCCCATGAAACTGTCCATGCTCGCCGCAGCGATCGCGCTGACGGCGCCGGTGGCGCTCGCCCACGGCCCGGCGAAACATCAGGGCGGCATCGTCGCGACGCCCGACGCCGCGGTCCGCGCCGATTTCGACATCGTGCACGCCAGAGTCAGCGTGCAGGACCGCGTCGCCACCTTCCACATGGCTGTCTCCGGCCGCGCCGGCGCTTCGCGTCCCGCCGCGACCGGCCAACTCGCCGGCAGCCGCGTGTTCTCCTACGTCTGGCCGGTCTCGCTGGACCCGCAGACGGTCGGCTTCGAACAGGGCGCCGGCACGCTCGCGCTGGCGGTGACCGCGCATCCAGATTTCGACGACACCCCGCTGTTCGACGAGAACGGCGACGGCCGGCGCGACAACGACGGCGATCTGTGGCACAGCCATTGGGTCGTGCTCAAGCCGACGCCGGCCTGCGGCGAGGGCGCGCTCGGCGTCGTCGACATCCCGCCGGGCGCGACGCCGCGGCTGCCGAAGACCTGGCCCGGCCTGCCGCTGTTGATCGACAGCCCCGGATGGCAGCCGACCCTCGACGGCGATACCGTGGAAGTGCGCGTGCCCTTCGACGCCGGCGTCGGCCTCGCCGATCTGCGCTACGACGGCGTCGCCGCCGGCCTGCGCGTGAACGCCAGCGTGCACGCACCGCTGCTGTGCGTCAGCGACGTGTTCAAGATCGCTTCCGGCGATCTCAGCCTGCCCGGCCGCGTCGCGCCCTGACCCCTGGACCCGCCCGGGGCCGGCCGCGCGCCGGCCCCGGCAGATGGAGATTCCCGATGCTGCTTTCGCTGTCGTCCTCGACTCCGCCGCCGTGGCGGATCGACGCCTGGTTCAACACACCCGCCCCGCTGTCGCTGCAGGCCCTGCGCGGGCGCGTGGTCGTCGTGCTCGCCTTCCAGATGCTCTGCCCCGGCTGCGTCGCGCATGCGCTGCCGCTGGCGGCGCGGGTGCACGAGCGTTTTGCGCACGATCGGGTCGCGATGATCGGCCTGCACACCGTATTCGAGCATCACGCGGCGATGACGCCGACCTCGCTCGCTGCGTTCCTGCACGAATATCGCATCGCGTTCCCGGTCGGCGTGGATCATGCCGACGGTCAGGACCCGATTCCGGCGACGATGCGCGCATACGCGATGCGCGGCACGCCGACGTGGTTGCTGTTCGACCCGGCAGGCCGGCTGCATGCGCACTGGTTCGGCGAGATCGATCCGCTGCGACTCGGCGCCGAGATCGGCGCCCTGCTGGAGCGCGCCCTGCCTGCCGGCGCGCGGGCGATCGGCGACGGCGGCGCACAGGCATCGCCTACCGCGGAAACTGCCGCGGCGGCGGGCTGCGGCGACGATGGCTGCACGCTGGACGAAAACCGCGGCTGAGCGGGTCGACGACGCACGATCGCGGCGCGGACCGGTCGCCGCTTCGCCCGGGCCAGCCGACGAACGGTCGCCGAAGTCTCCCATCGGCGATGTCCGCGGCCCACAATCCACGGCGCAAGGGACGACATGATCCGGAGGCGACCACGGCCGGGATCCGATCCCGCTGCGTTGGCTTTTCATCCGAGTCTCCATCCCGACTCCCGTCACAATCGCCGCCCCGACCAGGAACCCGCCATGTCCAATCTCACCCAGGAATTGCTCGCCCAACTGCAGGGCGCACCGCTGCAGAAGATTTCGCAACAGCTCGGTGTCGATCCAGCGCAGGCCGAAGGCGCGGTGGGCGCGGCGCTGCCGCTGCTGATGGGCGCGCTGGGAAAGAACGCCAGCCAGCCGCAGGGCGCCGAGGCGCTGTTCGGTGCGCTGCAGCGCGATCACGCCGGCGGTGGCGGCGATCTCGGCGGGCTGCTCGGTGCCGTGCTCGGCGGCGCGCAGAGCCGGCAGACCGACGGCGCGGGGGTACTCGGGCACATCTTCGGCGGCCGCCAGGGCCGCGCCGAACAACAGCTCGGCACCGCGACCGGCCTCGGCGGCGATCGCGCCGGACAGTTGATGAAGATCCTCGCGCCGATCGTGATGGCGTTCCTCGCCAAGCGCATGTTCTCCGGCAGCGACAGCGGCGGCGGCGGGACCGCGCAGGTGCTGGGCGCGATCCTCGGTCAGGAGCAGCAGCAGGTACGCCAGCAGGGCGGCCTCGGCGGCGGCCTGCTCGGCGCGGTGCTCGACAAGGACGGCGACGGCGATGTCGACCTCGGCGATCTGCTCAAGCTCGGCGGCGGGTTGCTGGGCGGGAAGCGCTGAGAGACCGACGATATCGCGGGGCGCGCGAATCTCCCCGCTGCGCTGCGCGCGTCAGCGCCCTTCGTCGAAGGGGGCAAAGCGGGGTTTCCGGGAAGGGACGGAGTCGAGACCTTGAAACTGCTGATCTTCGGCAACTCCGGCTCAGGCAAGAGCACTCTCGCCCGCGCCCTGGCCGCGCGCCACGGGCTGGCGCATCTGGATCTGGATACGATCGTCTGGGAACCGGGCGAGATCGCGGCGGCACGACCCGCGGAAGCGGTGCGCGCGGATCTGGACGCCTTTCTCGCCGGTCACGACCGCTGGGCGATCGAGGGCTGCTATGGTGAACTGATTGAAGCTGCGGCACCGGCCTGCAGCCGGCTGGTCTTCCTTGACCCGGGCCTGGAGGCCTGCCTGGCCAACAACCGCCGGCGCCCGTGGGAACCGCACAAATACGAGACTCCCGAAGCCCAGGACGCGATGCTGGACGTGCTCCAGGACTGGGTGGCCGGGTACTACACCCGCGACGATGCCTGGTCGCTGGCCGCGCACCGCCGGGTGTTCGAGGCCCATCCCGGCGACAAGCGGCTGATCCGGACCCTGCCCGCCCTCGATGACGAGGTCGAT
>JBIJBH010000460.1:0-3092 GCA_044345315.1 Lysobacteraceae bacterium | reverse complement strand
CGCCGCGCGGCCCGAGGCCCTGGCCGATGCGCTGGCCGCACTGCTGCGCGATCCCGCGCGCGCCGCGGCGATGGGGCGCGCCGGGCGCGACTGGGCCCTGCGCGAAGCCTCGATCGACACCATGGCCGCGCGCTACGACACCCTGTATCGCGGGGAGGCGGCGGGCGCATGAACCGGTATCCTGTCGCCCCCTGCGTTTCCCTTTCCGCGAATGCCGCGAAGCCCGCCGCGGCGATGGCCTTCGCCTGCCGGTTGCCCTGCGCCCCATGAATCCCCGTCCGAGAAAACTGCAGGTCCTGCGCTGGTTGCCCGATCGCTGGGTGCTGACCCGCGGCGATCGCGCGCGCAGGGTGCTGCATCTGACGTTCGACGACGGCCCGCATCCCGATCACACCCCGCGCCTGCTCGATCTGCTCGCCGCGCACGACGCACGCGCCACCTTCTTCCTGATCGGCCGCGAGGCCGAGCGCCATCCGGAACTGGTGCGACGGATCGTCGATGCGGGCCATGTCCTCGGCAATCACTCGTGGAGCCATCCCCAGTTCGATCGCCTGGACCTCGCCGCGCAGCGCGAGGAGATCGAGCGCACCGATCGCCTGCTGCAGTCGCTCGACGGCCTGCCGCGGCACGACTTCCGCCCGCCGCGCGGGGTGATGCCGCCGCGGATGGTGCTCGACTGCATCCGCCGTGGCCGCCGGATCGCCTTCTGGTCCTACGACAGCCTGGATTACCGCCAGCTTGCGCCCGAGGCCCTGATCGCCTCGGCCCGCCGCCATCCGCCGCGCCCGGGCGAGATTCTGCTGCTGCACGACGATGGCGGCCTGTCCCTGTCCCTGCTGGCCGAGATGTTGCCGGCCTGGGCGGGGGACGGTTTCGTCTTCGAGGCGCTGAGGCCGGCCGCGTGATCGGATTACGTTTCGCATGAACAAGGGGGCGGCATGAACGCGCGGCGCATTCATCGGAGGCGGTCTTGGACATCCTGCCGGTGTTGAACAACTCGAATATCTCGCTCATCGTGCTCGCAGCCGCCGCGCTCGCACTCGCGATCGGCGTCGGGCTGCTGCTGCGCGACATGCGTCGCCGCAACATGCACCTGTGGCTGGGCGACTACCTGCGCCGCCGTGCGCCCGCGGTCGCCGACCGCCCGGTGCACATCATGTTCTGCTTCGTCGACCACTTCGAGCCGATGTGGAAGGGCGGCGATCTCGAGACCCAGCGCCGCCGGGTCGATCGCTGGTGTACCGAATACCGGGCGATGGCCGCGAAACACGCCGACGCCGACGGCCGGCCGCCGCAGCACAGCTTCTTCTATCCGGAAGAGGAATACGCCGAGGAACATCTCGACAAGCTGTCCGCCCTGTGCGCCGACGGTTTCGGCGAGATCGAAGTGCATCTGCACCACGACAACGACACCGAGCAGAACTTCCGCGCCTCGATCGGCCGTTTCTGCAAGGTCCTGCACGAGCAGCACGGCGCGCTGCCGCGCGATCCGGAAACCGGGCAGCTCCGCTTCGGCTTCATCCACGGCAACTGGTGCCTCGACAACTCGCGCGCCGACGGCCGCTGGTGCGGGCTGAACAACGAACTGATCCTGCTGCGCGAACTGGGCTGCTATGCGGACTTCACCCTGCCGTCGGCGCCCAGCGACACCCAGACCGCCACCGTCAATCGCATCTACTACGCCACCGACGACCCGCTCGCGCCGAAGTCGCATGACACCGGCGCGCCGGTGAAGGTCGGCGGCGGCACCCGCGGCGATCTGATGATCGTGCAGGGCCCGCTCGGCCTGAACTGGCGCGAACGCCGCATGGGCGTGATGCCGCGGATCGAGAACGCCGATATCCGCCGCAACTGCCCGCCGACCGAGGCGCGGGTGGACCTGTGGGTGAAGACCGGCGTGCACGTCGAGGGCCGTCCGGACTGGGTGTTCGTCAAGATCCACACCCACGGCACCCAGGAGCACGATATCGACACCCTGCTCGGCGAGCCGGTCGACGCGATGCACCGCTACCTGGAAAGCCGCTACAACGACGGCAAGCGCTACGTGCTGCATTACGTCACCGCGCGCGAGACCTACAACATCATCAAGGCCGCCGAAGCCGGCGAGCAGGGCGATCCGGGCCGCTATCGCGATTACCACCTGCCGCCGCCGCGCGCGTCCTGGTCCGGCACCCGCCGCGCGCACGAGCGCGAGGCCCTGGCCGCGGCGCGGCGGGCCGCACAAGGGTGAGCGCGGCCGCGCCGCAGCACGGCGGCGTGCGGGTCGGCACCGCCACCATCAGTGTGATCATGCCGGCCTACAACGCCGCGGCCACCCTGCCTGCGTCGATGGCCTCGGTGTTCGCCCAGACCCACGCCGCGGTCGAACTGCTGGTGATCGACGACTGCTCGCGCGACGCGACCTGGGAGCTCGTGCAGGACGCCGCCGCGCGCGAACCGCGGCTGGTGCCGATCCGGATGCCGCGCAACGCCGGCGTCGCCGCCGCGCGCAACGCCGGCATCGAAGCCGCCACCGGTACCCACATCGCCTTTCTCGACAGCGACGACCGCTGGCGCCCGGACAAGCTCGCGACCCAGCTCGCGCACATGGCCGCGACCGGCACCGCGATCAGCTACACCGCCTATCGCCGCTGCGACGAACAGGACCGCACCCTGTCGATCGTGCGCCCGCCGGCCGCGGTCGGTTACGCCGACATGCTCAAGAGCAACCGCATCGGCAACCTCACCGGACTCTACGACCGCGCCCTCGGCGACGGCCGTTTCGAGAAGATCGGTCACGAGGACTACGTGTTCTGGCTGGCGATGGTGCGCAAGGCCGGCATCGCCCGCCGCGTCCCGAGCGAGGAGCCGCTGGCCGATTATCTGGTCCGCACCGGCTCGCTCTCCGCCGACAAACGCCGCGCCGCGCGCTGGCAGTGGGACATCTACCGCAAGGTCGAGAAACTCGACCCGATCCGCGCGGCCTGGTATTTCGCGCATTACGCGGCGATCGCGGTGGCGAAGCGGCGGTAGTATCCACTGGGTGCCGCTTGGTCCGAGGTAGGCGATGATCGAAGAATTGAAAGCAACCCTTCCGAACTTTCCAGAAGAGA
>JBIJBH010000062.1:0-11520 GCA_044345315.1 Lysobacteraceae bacterium | reverse complement strand
ACCATTTTCGTTTGGCATTGAAAGCGTATCCGTAGCCGGTGCGCGCAAGTCGGAACAACAGTCGAAGGCTAGGAAAGCCATCAATGCTGCGATTCTTACAGCGGTCGACCGGCACGCCACCGCACTCCGTTCACTTTGAATGCGCCGCGAATGCGCCGCGACTGAGCAATACGTTCAACCACGCGCAATTACGTTGCACCACACCGCGCTTACCTCTTTCTCTGAAACCGTTCGTATCCCGTCGGACAGGCATTGACGCCATAAAACCGCTCTCCCGAGACCACACGTAAATCTTTGATCTACAAGGAAACACGAAAACCATCCTGTGGACTTGACAATCGGAAAGTCCACAGGGCCGGAGAAAGAGAGGGAGAATTTGGCCAATTTTTCGCCAAACAGGACCAAGGGGCGCAGGACTGAAGTCCACAGCCAAAACGCGAAACCCCCGCATGTGCGGGGGTTTCGAGATACGACAGAGAGGGTTTGCCGTCATGTATTGGTCGGGGTAGCCGGATTCGAACCGACGACCACCAGTCCCCCAGACTGGTGCGCTACCAGGCTGCGCTATACCCCGGGTAGGTCGTGCATTGTACCCGCAGGGCGGGCGGGTGGGCCAGCCTGCGGTTCAGCGTTTGAAAGGCTCAGCGTTTGAGCAGTTGCAGGACTTCTTCCAGCTCCATGCGCACCTGGCGGATGACCTGCGAGGTCAGGGCCGAGTCCTGTTTGGCGCCTTCGCCGTCGAGGCGGAGCCGGGCGCCGCCGATGGTGTAGCCCTGTTCGTACAGCAGGCTGCGGATCTGGCGGACCATCAGCACGTCGTGGCGCTGGTAGTAGCGGCGGTTGCCGCGGCGCTTGACCGGCTTGAGGCTGGGGAATTCGGTCTCCCAGTAGCGCAGCACGTGCGGTTTGACGTCGCACAGCTCGCTGACTTCACCGATGGTGAAGTAGCGCTTGGCCGGGATCGGGGGCAGTTCGCGGTTGCTGCCGGGGTCAAGCATGGTCGCCCCCGCCGAACGCCTCCACCCGCTCCTTCAGCTTCTGCCCGGGGCGGAAGGTGACGACGGTGCGGGCGGAGATCGGAATTTCCTCGCCGGTCTTGGGGTTGCGACCGGGGCGCTGGTTCTTGCGGCGCAGGTCGAAATTGCCGAAACCCGACAGCTTGACCTGGCGTCCCTGTTCCAGCGCTTCGCGGAGCACGTCGAAGAACGCGTCCACGAACTCCTTCGCTTCGCGCTTGTTCAGTCCGACTTCGTCGAACAGGCGCTCAGCCATTTCAGCCTTGGTCAATGCCATCCGTTTCCCCCAAAACGAGCCCAGTTCATCTCACGGCCCGGGCGGCCGAGACCGGCCGGACCAAGGTCACGAGCGGATTTCCGCGCCGTGCTCCCCCCGCAGGGCAGCGATGACCTGGGCCACCGCCGCGTCGATGTCGCGGTCGGTCAGAGTGCGCGATTCTTCTTGCAGAATCAAGCCCATAGCGAGGCTCTTGCACCCGGTTTCGACCCCCTTGCCGACGTAGCGGTCGAACAGCCGCAGCGCCCGCAAAGACGGGCCTGCGGCGCGTCTGGCGGTGGCCTCCAGCGCGGCCCAGGAGACGCTTTCCGGGACGACGAACGCGAGATCCCGGCGGACGGACGGATAGCGGCTGAGCCCGGTCGCCCGCGGCAGCGGGCGCTGCTGCAGGGGCTGCAGGTCCAGTTCGCAGGCCAGGACCGGGTGGTCGAGGTCCAGCGCCTTCTGCAGGCGGGGGTGGAGTTCGGCGATCCAGCCGATGGCAGCGCTATCGCGCAGGATCTCGGCTGCCCGGCCGGGGTGGGCCCAGCCGGGCGCGGCCGGGCGGTACTCGAGTTCGGCGCCGGCCGCGGCGGCCAGGCTGTCGAGGTCGCCCTTGAGGTCGTGGAAATCGACCGGGCGGGCGCGTTCGCCCCACTGCTCGGCACCGGCATCGCCACAGACCGCCAGCGCCAGCCGGCGGGTTTCCTGCGGGGCCTCGCCGGCGCCGCGGGCAGCGAACACCCGGCCGATCTCGAACAGCCGCACCCGCGACTGCTGGCGCGCGGCGTTGCGGCCGAGGGCCGCGACCAGTCCGGGCAGCAGCATCGGCCGCATCACTGCGAGTTCGGCGCTGAGCGGGTTCGCCAGCGGCACCGTGCCGGCGCCGGCCTGCCAGGCGTCGAGCAGCGCAGCGTCGACGAAGGCGTAGTTGATCGCTTCCAGATAATCGCGGGCGACGAGCTGGCGGCGGATCGCGGGTTCGTCCAGCACGGTTTCGCTCGGCGCGGCGATCCGGGTGGCGCCGCCGGGCAGCGTGGTCGGCAGCGCGTCGTAGCCGTGGATGCGGGCGATTTCCTCGATCAGGTCTTCCTCGATCGCGAGATCGAAGCGGCGGGTCGGCGCGACGACGGTCCAGCCGTCGGCGGTCGCTTCGACGCCCAGCCCGAGCGCGCGCAGGATGCGTTCGACCTCGGCATCGGCCACGCGCACGCCGAGCACGCGCGCGAGGCGTTCGCGGCGCAGACCGATCGTCTGCGGCTGCGGCATGTCGGCCGCGCGGACCACGTCGATCGTCGGCCCGGGCACGCCGCCGGCGATGTCGATGATCAGCCGGGTCGCGTATTCGATCGCGATCGGCGGCAATTCCGGATCGACGCCGCGCTCGAAACGATGGCCGGCATCGGTGTGCAGGCCGAGTCTGCGGCTGCGGCCGATGATCGCCGAGGGAATCCAGTGCGCGGCTTCGAGGAACACACTGCGGGTGGCGTCGGTCACGCGGGTGTCGTGCCCGCCCATGATCCCGCCGAGCGCGACCGCGCGCGCGCCGAGGCCGCCGGTGCTGTCGGAGACGACCAGGAAGTCCTCGTCGAGCGCGGCGGTGCGGCCGTCGAGCAGCGCGATCTCCTCGCCGGCGCGCGCGTGACGCACGACGACCGGGCCCTGCAGCGTGTCCTTGTCGAACGCGTGCATCGGCTGGCCGAGTTCGAGCATCACGTACTGGGTGACATCGACCAGGAAACTGATCGGACGCACGCCGCTGCGGCGCAGGCGTTCGGCCATCCACACCGGCGTCTTCGCAGTGGCGTCGACGCCGTCGATGACGCGACCGGCGAAACGCGGCACCTTCGCGCCGGCGTCGAGTTCGACCGCCATCGTCGCGTCGCTCGCCGCCGGCACCGGATCGGCGTTCAGCGGTTCGACCGCGCTGCCGAGCGCGGCGGCGACATCGAAGGCGATGCCGCGCACGCCGAAGCAGTCGGCGCGGTTGGGCGTGAGTTTCAGTTCGATGCTCGCATCGGGCAGACCGAGATAATCGGCCAGCGGCGTGCCGATCGGCGCATCGGCCGGCAGTTCGAGCAGGCCGGACGCATCGGCGTCGATGCCCAGTTCCTTCGCCGAGCACAGCATGCCGTTCGACTCGACGCCGCGCAGCTTCGCGGCCTTGATCGTCAGTTCGCCGACCTGCGTGCCGATGGTGGCCAGCGGCGCGATCAGGCCCGGGCGCGCGTTCGGCGCACCGCAGACGATCTGCAGCAGCCCACCCTGCCCCGCATCGACCTGACAGACCTGCAGGCGGTCGGCCTCGGGATGCTTCGCGCATTCGACGATCCGCGCGACGACCACGCCGTCGAGCGCGGCGCCGAGCACGCTCATGTCCTCGACTTCGAGGCCGATCGCGGTCAGCGTCGCCGCGAGGCGCTCGCGCGTGGCGTCGGTCCTGACGTGTTGACGCAGCCAGTTTTCTGAGAATTTCATGTCTTGAAACCCTTGTTTCGCCGTAGGGCGGGTCTCGACCCGCCGTCATGATCTTTCAAACGCACCTGCATCGATCGAAACCGCTTCGTTTGCGATGCAGTGCGAACGGAGCGGCCGCAAGGGCGGGCCAAGGCCCGCCTTACGCGAACTGGCGCAGGAAGCGCACGTCGTTGTCGAAGAAATCGCGCAGGTCGCTCACGCCGTAGCGCAGCATCGCGAAGCGTTCGACGCCGAGGCCGAAGGCGAAGCCGGTGTAGCGTTCGGGATCGATGCCGACGTTGCGCAGCACGTTGGGATGGACCATGCCGCAGCCCAGCACTTCCAGCCAGCGCGAGGATCCGTCCGGCTGCTGCCAGGCGATGTCGACTTCGGCCGAGGGCTCGGTGAACGGGAAATAGCTGGGGCGGAAGCGCATCTCGAAATCGCGCTCGAAGAAGGCGCGCACGAATTCGGCGAGCGTGCCCTTGAGATCGGCGAAGCTGGCGTGCTCGTCGACGAGCAGGCCTTCGACCTGATGGAACATCGGCGTGTGGGTCTGGTCGCTGTCGGAACGGTAGACCTTGCCCGCGGCGATCATGCGCAGCGGCGGGCGATGTTCCTTCATGTAGCGCACCTGCACGCCGGAGGTGTGCGTGCGCAGCAGATGCGCGTCGCCGTCGACCTTGTCGGTCAGATAGAAGGTGTCGTGCATGGCGCGCGCCGGATGATGCGGCGGAAAGTTCAGCGCCTCGAAGTTGTGCCAATCGTCCTCGACCTCGGGGCCATCGGCGAGTTCGTAGCCGAGCCGGCCGAAGATGTCGGCGATGCGCTCGAGCGTGCGGGTGACCGGATGCAGACCGCCGCGGCCGGCGTCGCGCCCCGGCAGGGTCACGTCGATGGTTTCGCCGGCGAGGCGCGCGGCCAGCACCGCGTCGTCGAGCTGGGTCCGGCGCGCGGCCAGCGCATCGCCGATCGCGTCGCGGGCGCGGTTGATCGCCTCGCCCGCGGCCTTGCGCTGTTCTGCGGGCAGCGCGCCCAGCGACTTCAGTTGCGCGGTGACGCTGCCGCTCTTGCCGAGCAGCGAGACCCGCAGCGCTTCCAGCGCGTCGGGCGTGTCCGCGGCGGCGATGTCCGCCAGCGCCTGCGCCGAGAGTTGTTCGATATCGCTCATGTCCGACTCGAAGGTGAGGGATCGGGATTCCGTTGCCGCAATGAGAAATCGCACCGCCAGAAACGCACATGGGGAAGGACTTGCGCCCTTCCCCATGCATGATTGGATCGCCTCGACAGGTGCAAAGTCCGCACAGGGATGTGCGGGCTCCTGAGAGGAATCTGCTTATGCCGCGAGCGCGCTCTTCGCCTTTTCAGCCAGCGCGGTAAAGCCCTTCGGATCGTGCACGGCGATGTCGGCCAGCACCTTGCGATCGAGCGTGATACCGGCCTTCATCAGGCCGTTGATGAAGCGGCTGTAGCTGATGCCGTTGCTGCGGGAGGCCGCGTTGATGCGGGCGATCCACAGGCTGCGGAAATTGCGCTTCTTCTGCTTGCGGCCGATGTAGGCGTACTGCAGGGCCTTGGTGACCGCCTGCTTGGCGACCCGGAAGACCTTGCGGCGGGCGTTGTAGTAGCCCTTGGCCTGCTTGAGGATTTTCTTGTGGCGACGACGCGCCGTCACACCACGTTTGACTCGAGCCATGGTTCAGTCCTCCTCAGAGATAGGGCAGCATGCGGTCCAGACGGCCGGCGTCTTCGGCGCGAACGTGGTTCGTCTGCCGCAGGTTGCGCTTCCGCTTGGTCGCTTTCTTGGTGAGGATGTGGCTCTTGTTGGCGTGGCCGCACTTGTACTTGCCGGAAGCGGTCTTCCGGAAGCGCTTGGCCGCCGCCCGATTGGTCTTGATCTTGGGCATGGGAATGGTCCTTGGGGTCGTTTCGAGTACTGGCACAGGCGGCGGCCTTGGCCGCGCTTTCCGTCCTGCCCTGCCGGTTGCAGGCCGTTGATCCGGAAGAGGAACCTCCGGACCACGGCGGGTCCACTGAATCCCCGGCCGAAACCGGGCCGCGCATTATGCCTGCGCCGGGTTTCCGTTGCAAATCAAACGCTTCTCGGGCGACGGACGGCCCGCAAGGACGGCCCGGTCAACGGCCGCGGGCGACGGCGGCCTCGGGCGCGGGATCGGCAGGCGCCTGCTGACCGGTCTGGGCCAGCAGGTGCAGGGCCTGGCGGCTGGTCTCGATCAGCGGGACCGTGGCCGCGGAGGCATCGGCATGGATCACCCGCTGCAGCTCGGGCCGGTCGCCCTGGACGGCGAAGATCCGGCCCTGGTCGCCGAACAGCACCCGGTCCGGGACCACGCCCTGGCGGTGCGATTCGAGGGCCAGCACGCCGGCGACGTTCTGGGTCCGGGCATCGAAGTCCTTGCCCACGGCCTGCTCGGCCGCCGTCACCTGACCGAGCGAGCGGGCGTACTCGCGATGGAGCGGGTGCTCGGGCTCGGACATCAGGGTCCGGTCGGACACCGAACGGTCGCCGGACGCCCGCTCCATCGCCTTGATCACCGCGTCGATGTAGTGGATCTCGACGCCGTGCTTCACCGATTTCACCGGATTGAGCTTCTGCCAGAAGCTCAGCGGATCGGGATCCGCCAGCTCGATCTTGTGTCCCGGCGCGTCCGGCATGAGGCTGCGCATGATCGGGGTGCGCTCCTGCAGGTCGGTCAGGATCTCGTTGCGGACCGCGTAGCGCCGGATGAGGCCGTTCTCGGCCTCCTCGCGAGCGGCATCGGGATCGAGACCGATCCGCGACACGGTGCGGTCGTTGACGCCGGCGGCGTTGAAGGTCACCGCGGGCACATCGGCGGCCAGCGCGGCCGCGGCGGCGAGACCGCCGCCCAGCGAATGTCCGGTGATCGCCAGATCGTCGCCGTAGGCGACCTTGGCCATCCGCGCCAGAGCCATGGCCTGGTTGTACTGCGCAGTGTCGAAACCGAGCCCCTGACCGAAATTGGTCCACCAATCCTTGCCTTCGTCGGTGCCGCTGTAGGCCAGCACGACGCGGCCTTCGGCATCGCCGTAGAAGCGCGCCTTGAACCCGCTCTTGGAATCTTCGAGCATCGCCGGGTCGATGCCGACCTTGCGCAACTGATCGTCGCTCAACCGAGTGAAGCCGTCGATGGTCTTGCCGCTGGGCCGCCCGTACGTCTCGTCGTAGAGATCGTCCATCAGCCGGGCCATGGTCAGATCGATCGGCTGTCCCTGCTGCCCGCGCACCTCTTCGGCGAAGGGCCGGCGCTGCGCGCCGGCGTTTTCGGGCGTCGCAGACGACAGGCTCTGCGCGAACGGCTCAGTCATGAGCGGCTGCTTCGTGGCCAGATCGCGGACTCAGCGACCGCCGCGGGTCGGCGACCCCGGGTCCTGCTGCTCGATCACCGGCTGCGAGGGCGCGACCGGCTGCGGCGCCGGCTCGGCCAGCAGTTGCAGCGACTGGCGGCTGCTCTCGACCAGCGGCGTCTGCGCGGTCTGTATGCCGACCTGGGCGTAACGCTGGGTCTCGGCCTGATCGCCCTGGACTGCGAACACGCGGTCGCCGTTCACGGCGATGCGATCGGGCACCACGCCGGTGCGCTGGGCCTCCAGCGCGAGCGCGCCGGCGACGTTCTGGGCTTCGCGGATGCTCAGCCCGCGCTCCTCGAACGCCGGCTGCACCAGATCGAACATGCGCTGGTACTGCGCGTTCATCGGATGCTGCGGATGCGACATCAGGCCAGTCTCGCCGATGCTGCGGCCGAAGGCCTGCTCCTGGGCACGGATCACCGAGTCCATCATGTGCATCTCGATGCCGTGCTTGATCGACTTCACCGGATTGAGGCCCTGCCAGAAGCTGAGCGGGTCGGGATCGGGCAGTTCGATCTTGTTGCCGATCGCATCGGGCATCAGATAGCGGGTCGGGAACTTGTGTTCCTGCAGTTCGGTGAGGATTTCGTTCTCGACCGCGTAGCGGCGGATGCCGCCGCGTTCGGCTTCGGCGCGCACGGCGTCGGCGTCGAGGCCCACGCGCTCAAGGGTTCGGTCCTTCACGCCGGCGGCGTTGAAGGTGACGGCCGGGGTGTCGGTGACCGCGGCGCCGACTGCGGCGAGTCCGCCGCCGAGGGAATGCCCGGTGATGACCAGATTCTCGCCGAAGGCGACCTTGGCCTCGCGCGCGATCTGCATCGCCTGGTTGTACTGCGCGGTCTCGAAGCCGAGGCCCTGGCCGAGATTGGTCGCCCAGTCCTTGCCGGCGTCGGTGCCGCGATAGGCCAGCACGTAGCGGCCGTTGCCGTCGGTGTAGAGGTCGGCGTCGAAACCGCTGGAAGCGTTGGTGCGCAGCGCCGGGTCGATGCCGACGCGGCGGAATTCCTCGTCGCTGAGCGGACGCCAGCCGGCGACCTCGCCGCGCTGGCGGTCGTCTGAGCGATACACGTCCTGCGCGATCCGCGCCAGTTCGAGATCGATCTCGCGCGGCGCGGGGCCGCGGACCTCTTCAGCGAAGGGCGGCCTGTCGTGGACGGTGCCGGTGAGCGGGTCGACGGTCTGGCGGCCGCCAGGCTGACGCTCGGGGTCGAACTGTGCATTCATCCTTGTTTCCTCCACGAACCGGATCGGGATGCCGGGCGCGAACCCGGCCTGCGCGGACGGCGGTCAGCGCGCGCCTTCGAGCGGGATGCCGCGGGCCTTGAGCCAGGCCTCGACCGCTTCGCGGTCGCGCCGGGTTTCGGCATTGAGCAGGGCCGCGCGGGTCATGAACAGATAGCGCTGGAAGGTCACGCCCTGCGCGTTGCGGGCCTGCGGATCGGCGCCGGCTTCGAGCAGGTCCAGCGCGCGCGCAGGCTCGTTGATCTGACCGGCGACGTGCAGCGCGGTGTTGCCCATGCGATCGGCGCGGTTGGGATCGGCGCCCGCCTTCAGCAGGGCCCGGAACTGCGGCTCGGCCTCGCCCATCAGCGCGGCGCTCAGCGGGCCGGCACCGGTGATCGCGTTGCCGACGTTGGGGTCGACGCCCCGGGCCAGCAGTGCGTCGAGATAGGCCGGATCGTTGGCCTTGGCCGCGAAATGGACGACGGTGTCGCCGTCCATGCCCGGCTGCAGCGGATCGGCGCCGGCGTCGAGAAGGGCCTTGAGGCTGTCGAGGCGTTTGTTGAGCAGCGCCCACTGCAGCAGGGTGACATCGCGGTCGCCGCGCGCGGACAGATCGGCGGCGGGGGCGAGGCTGCGGATGCGGGCGACGTCGCCGCGGGCGACGGCTTCGGCCAGATCGGACTGGCGCGGATCGGGGAAGACTTCGCGGGTGTCGACGACGCGTTGCGAGGCTGTGGCGGACATCGGTTTCTCCATGGCGCAGGCGCCGGCCGTGCACATCGCGATGGACAGCGAAACGGCGAAGACCCGGGCGCGGACCGGATGGGGGGACATGACGCTCCTAGATCGGCATGACCGGCGAGGGCGGCGGACCCCGCTGCTCCCGCGCTCGGCCGATGGCCCGATCCTACACGGGGACGATGACGCGGGCGAGCCCCCCGGTCCCGGGCCGCTCGAAGCCTGCGGCCGAGCCGGCATGGTCCAGCGCCCGGGCCTTGCCCCGGAAGACGCGATGACGAACACGCGATGACGAAAACGGCGCGGCCGACGATCACCGGCAGCCGGCCCGGCGGCGCCGGCCTGCGCCGGCTGCGCGGCCCCCGACCGCGCGGGACACCCACCTCCGAAAACGAGAAAGGCGCCTCGCGGCGCCTTTCTGCTGTCCCGTCGATCGCTTCACCCCGCCATGGGCGGGAAAGGCATCGACCCGCGCTGCGCGCGGCTCATTTCTTCTTCGGCGCGATCATCATCACCATCTGCCGGCCTTCGAGGCGCGGACGCGATTCGATGACGATGTCCTCGCCGAGATCGGCCTCGATCCGGTTGGCCATCTCGCGACCGAGCTCCATGTGGCTCATCTCGCGGCCGCGGAAGCGGATGTTGACCTTGATCTTGTCGCCTTCCGCCAGGAACTCGCGCATCTTCCGAAGCTTGATCTGGTAGTCGCCTTCGTCGGTGACCGGACGGAATTTGACTTCCTTGATTTCGACGATCTTCTGCTTCTTCTTGGCCGCGGCGGCCTTTTTCTGCATCTCGAACTTGAACTTGCCGAAGTCCATGATGCGGCAGACCGGCGGATCGGCGTTCGGCTGGATCTCGACCAGATCGAGGCCTTCTTCCTCGGCCTTGGCCAAGGCCTCGTCGCGCGAGAGCACGCCGATCATTTCGCCGTCGCTGCCGATGACGCGCACGCGCGGCACGCGGATCTCGTGGTTCTTGCGGTTCTGCTTGTCCTGGGGGGTACTGATGGGGCTGTCTCCGAAGTGGAATGCGCCGGTCGGCATGCGCGCCGACCGGAACGGAATCACGCCGCGGCGGATTCGTGCGCGAGTCGTGCGACGAAGTCGGCGATGGACATGCTGCCGAGATCTTCCCCCGAACGCGTACGGACCGCGACGAGGCCATTGTCCCGCTCGCGGTCCCCGACCACCAGCAGATACGGCACCCGCTGCAACGTATGCTCGCGAATCTTATAGCCGATTTTCTCGTTGCGCAAATCGGCCGCAATCCGGAGACCTTGATTCATAAGGGTTTTCCGGACCTGTTCGACATATTCGGCCTGGGCGTCGGTGATATTCATCACCACCGCCTGGATCGGGGCCAGCCAGGCCGGGAACAGACCGGCGTGGTGCTCGATCAGAATGCCGATGAAACGCTCCATCGAGCCGACGATCGCCCGGTGCAGCATGACCGGGTGCCGGCGCTGGCTGTGCTCGTCGACGTACTCGGCGCCCAGACGGCCCGGCATCATGAAATCGACCTGCATCGTGCCGAGCTGCCAGGTCCGGCCGATGGCGTCCTTGAGGTGATATTCGATCTTCGGGCCGTAGAAGGCGCCCTCGCCGGGCAGCTCCTCCCAAGCCACCCCGGCCGAGCGCAGGGCCGAGCGCAGGGCGTCCTCGGCCTTGTCCCAGGTGGCGTCGTCGCCGAGGCGGGACTCCGGGCGCAGGGCGATCTTGATCTGGATGTCGGTGAAGCCGAAATGCCCGTAGACCTGCAGCGCCTGCTCGTGGAAGGCGCGGACCTCGGCCTCGATCTGGTCCTCGGTGCAGAAGATGTGGCCGTCGTCCTGGGTGAAGCCGCGCACGCGCAGGATGCCGTGCAGGGCGCCGGAGGGCTCGTTGCGATGGCAGGCGCCAAACTCGCCGTAGCGGATCGGCAGGTCGCGGTAGCTGTGCAGGCCCTGGTTGAAGACCTGGACGTGACCGGGGCAGTTCATCGGCTTCACCGCGTAGGTCCGCTTCTCGGACTCGGTGAAGAACATGTTGTCCTTGTAGTTGTCCCAGTGGCCCGAGGCTTTCCAGAGCGAGACGTCGAGGATCTGCGGGCAGCGCACTTCCTGATAACCGCTGTCGCGGTAGACGCGGCGCATGTACTGCTCGACCACCTGCCAGATCGCCCAGCCCTTCGGATGCCAGAAGATCAGGCCCGGGCCCTCTTCCTGCAGATGGAACAGGTCGAGCTGCTTCGCGATCTTGCGGTGGTCGCGCTTCTCGGCTTCTTCCAGCTGCGTCAGATACGCCTTGAGATCCTTGTCGTTGAGCCAGGCCGTGCCGTAGATGCGGCTGAGCATCTGGTTGTTGCTGTCGCCGCGCCAATATGCGCCGGCCACCTTCATCAGCTTGAACGCGCGCAGCTTGTCGGTGCCGGGCACGTGCGGGCCGCGGCACAGATCGG
>JBIJBH010000458.1:0-3101 GCA_044345315.1 Lysobacteraceae bacterium | reverse complement strand
GCGAATACATCACCGAGCAGGGCTGGGGCCGGCTGAGCATAGGCCCCGCCGTGCGCGGCGGGGCGCCGTTCGCGATCGAATCGGTCGGCGGCAATTTCCACATCTGCAGCCTCGAAGGCCGGATCGTCGGCGACACCGCCACGCTCGAAGGCGACGAGGACGGCGATTGCTTCGTGCGCTTCCGCAGCGGGCCGCAGGGCATCGCGGTCGAAGCCAACAGCGCCTGCCGCACGTACTGCGGCATGCGCGCGGGTTTCGAGGGCGAATATCTGCGGCCCGCGCCCGGCTGCGGCGACGCCGAACGCCGCGCCACCCGCGACGCCTTCAAACGCCAGTACGACGGCAAGCGTCACGCCGAGGCCCTCGCCACACTGTCGCCGCTGCTGCAGCGCTGCGCGCGCACGCTGTCGTGGCTGGAGACCGGCGAGATCCGCAACGACCTCGCCATCACCCAGTACCGTCTGGGCCGTCGCGCCGACTGCCTGCGCACGCTGGCGCCGTTCGAGGAGGAGGCGGCGCTGTCCGACGACGAGATCCTCGGCGGTTATCCGCCCTCCGATGGCGAAGCCTGGCTGCCGATCGTCAAGGCCGCCCGCTTCAATCTCGGCCTCTGCCGCAAACCGCGCTGAGGGCATCGCCTCTCTCCGCCCACCTCATCCCGAACGTCCTCCCGAGCGCGTCATCCCAGGACCTCCCCCATGACCACCCTCAACGGCGCTCCCGCCAACGGCACTCCTCTCCCGCTCTGGGCCGACGAACTCAAGCGTCGTTACCTCGCCGGAGAAGCCGGCCTGTTCCTGCTCCACGGCAACGTCCACGATGGCGTCCCGCACGCGGGCGAACTGCAGCCGTTCGTCGACTACGTCCACGACGTGGTGCTCGCGGCCAAGCCGCAGCGCTTCGAACTGGCCCTGCGCCACGCCGGGCTCAAGCGGCGCGGCGAACAGACCAAGCCGATCGAACACGGCGAAACCCTGCTCGCGGACATGGCCAAGCTCGAACTGCGCATGCGCACCGGCGACGGCATCGCCCTGGTGCTGCCGCACGCCGGCGATCTGTTGCCCAACGCCGAGACCACCTTCCTCAGCACCGACGAGCGCGGTCTGCTCGAAATCTTCCACGACTGGTCGCTCAGCGGTCTGCTGCTGCAGCGCAATCACATCGTCGTGCTGCTCTGCGCCTCGCTGGCCGAGCTGCATCCCTCGCTCAACACCAATCCGCGGATCTGCGCGATCGAAGTGCCGCTGCCGGACGAGGCCGCGCGTCTGCAGCTCGTCGCGCAATCCGCGCCGCACATGCCCGCGGCGCAGCAGGCGCTGGTCGCCAAGCACACCGCCGGCCTGCGCCTGCTCGAAATCGACAGCATCGTGGCCGAGCGCCCCGCCGCCGGGTTGCCCGAGGAAGAGCGCAAGGCGCTCGCCCTGCAATTGCTCGGCGATGCGCCCGATGCGCAGCAGCGCGCCGAGATGTACGCCGGCGTCACCGCCGGCAAGACCCGCGAGGAAATCGCGTTCATGATCCTCGGCCACAACGCGCCGAAGCCCGACGCCGACCCGCTCGAAGGCATGCTCGCGATCATCGGCGAGCGCAAACGCGAGATCATCCAGCGCAGCTGCGGCGATCTGATCGAATTCCTCGACCCGTCCTACGGTCTCGACGCGGTCGGCGGCTACGATCAGATCAAGACCGAGTTGATGAAGATCGCGGCCACGATCAAGACCGGCGAACGCAAGCTCGCGCCGATGGGTCTGCTCGCGGTCGGGCCGATGGGCGTGGGCAAGACCTTCGTCATCAAGGCGTTCCTGAAGGAAGCCGGCCTGCCTGGCGTGGTGCTCAAGAACTTCCGCTCGAAGTGGGTCGGTTCGACCGAATCCAATCTCGAGCGCGTGCTCAAGATCATCCGCGCGATGAGCCCGATCGCGCTGGTCATCGACGAAGGCGACCGCAGTTTCGGCAACGGCGGCGAGGGCGGCGAAACCGACGGCGGCACATCGTCGCGGGTGATCGCGCGGATCAAGGACTTCATGTCCGATCCCGACAACCGCGGCCATGTGCTGACCATCCTGATGACCAACCGCCCGGACAAGCTCGATGTCGACATCAAGCGTCCGGGCCGTCTCGATCGCAAGATTCCCTTCTTCTATGTCGACACCGCCGCCGACCGCCTGCGCATCGTCGGCGCCATCCTCAGGCGCAACGGCGCCGCGCTGCCGGAAGGCGAGGACGCAGCGCTGACCGCAGCCCTCGAACCGCTCGACGGCTATTCCAACGCCGACCTTGAAGCGATCGCCCTGCTCGCGATGGACACTGCCCGCAACGACGGCGCCGCGCTCGGCCTGGCGCACCTGCAGCAGGCGATCGCCGATTTCATCCCGCCGCAGCACACCGACACCATCCAGCTGATGGAGCTGCTGGCCGCGCAGGAATCCTCCCGCCGCAGCCTGCTGCCCGAGCGCTTCGCAAAGCTGTCGCCGTCGGAAGTGTCGGAGTTGATCGCGGAGTTGAAGCGGCGCGTGCGCTGATGTCGCCTGCGCGCGACGAAGCCGATGTATCCCTGCATCGATAGTCGGCCAGGATGCATTTTCTCCGTGCCGGAAGGGCCGACGACTTGAGAAGGCGTTTTCCTGCTTGCGTCGCTGGGAATCAGGCGTAGAGATCCGCGTCATGGGCCGGTTGTCTGCGTCAGGCACAGGCTTGGCGTTCCTGACGAACGCCTCCAGCCATGCGTCGGTCTCGGCCAGCATGTGCAGGATCGATTCGCGTGCGCGGTATCCGTGCGACTCCTTCGGCAGCATCACCAGCCGCGCGGTGCCGCCCAGGCCCTTGACCGCGGCGAACATGCGTTCGCTCTGGATCGGGAACGTGCCGCTGTTGTTGTCTTCCTCGCCGTGGATGATCAGCAGCGCATCCTTGATCTTCTCGGCGTAGTTGAACGGCGACATCGTCTGGTAGGTGTCCTTCGCCGCCCAGAAGTTGCGCTCCTCGGCCTGGAAACCGAACGGGGTCAGCGTGCGGTTGTAGGCGCCGCTGCGGGCGATGCCGGCCTTGAACAGGCGGCTGTGCGCGAGCAGGTTGGCGGTCATGAACGCGCCGTAGGAATG
>JBIJBH010000457.1:0-3105 GCA_044345315.1 Lysobacteraceae bacterium | reverse complement strand
AGGTCATCGAGCATCGCCGGCAGGGTCTCGATCCGGATCTCCGGCGCGTAGTGGCCGAAGGGTTCCAGCGCGGCACGGGTCTCGCCCTCGGCCGCGCGCAGCAGGTAATCCAGTCGCGCCGAGGACACCCGCTTGCCCTGCGCCGCCTCCAGCGACAGCGCGGCGCGCACGTTCGCGGTCATGTCCTCATCGAGGCCTTCGACCCGGACCTCGGCGACCTGCGCCGCCTGCGCCGCGGCGCCGAAGCAAACCAGAACGATGGCGAACAGGAGGCGTGCGGACGGCGGCATGCGCGCAGGATACCCGCCGCGGCCGCGGCGGCCCACATCGGCCGCGGCCGGCGTTCATGGTGGCGTCGCGATCAGCGTGTCGCCGCGATCGCATCTCCACGATCACGCCGCCACGATCAGGGTCCGGCGTCGGCGGTGTCCACCGATGCGGCGGGCGACAGCCCGAACCGCTTCACGCAGGCCTTGATCGGCGCTTCCTCCCGGATCGCGATCCGCCAGCCCTGATCACCGCCCTCGCGGCCGTAGTCGGCAACCAGTCCGTAGCGGATGCAGGGCCGGGCCTCGATCACGAACGGTCGCGCGATCATCGCGCCGCCGGGGCCGCGCCGGGTGCTGGCGATGCGGAAATGGTGACGGCCCGGCGGCAGTGCGTGCACCGGACGGTCGCGGAAATCCATCGAACCGTTGATCGCCATCAGGATCACGTCGTATTCGCCGCGGTCGCGGTCGGCGACGTCGCCGACACGGATCTCGATCCACGGCGCGGAGTCGTCGGCGTGGGCGGGCGCGCAGGCCGCAACCGCCGCGCAGGCGAAAAACGAAAGCAGAACGACACTTCGCATCGGTGCGCACCCGGCATCTGACCGCACCATCTCACACGATGCGCATGACAGGCATGCGAAACGTCGCTGACAGTACGCCGGAGAGGATCGTGTCAGACGTTCACGTGAACGGCCGCGACCGCGGTCACGGCCCGGAACATCGGCGCGGGATCACTCCATCGGCACGATGACCGGCGGCGGCGCGTCCTTGTCGGGCGCGGTCAGGCCGAATTTCTTGAGACAGCGCTTGATCGGCTTGGCCGAACGCACCACCGGCATCCAGTTGCGATTGTCGTTGCTGGTACCGGGACGGACAGATGCGATCAGTTCGTAGGTCGTGCACGGCGCCAGTTCCAGCGTGAACGCGATGGCGCGCAGTTCGCCGAGGTTGCCGCCGATGGTCGGCGCGACCGCGAATTCGTGCTTGCCCGGGGCGAGCTGGTAGAAGGTCTCGGGGCTGAAATCGCGCTTGCCGCTGACCGCGATCATGATCAGCTGCCCCTGCCGCGGGTCCGACAGCTTGGGCTGGCCGAGCACGACCTGCGACCAGGGTTTGGTTTCGTCGCCGGCGAGGGCGGTGCCGGCAGCGGCGAGAGAGAGGGCGAGCGCGAGCGCGGCGTGCAGCGAAATGCGTGACATGCGGGATTCCTTGTCGTCGTGGGGGAAGGCCGACGCCCGCGCGCGCTCCGGCGCGCAGGTCTGCGGACGGCCGGGCGGCATTCTGGCAAGTCGCGCGGCCGCGCGGCAACGCCGTTCGTCGGAACGCGCGCCGAAGCGGCGTGCGTTCAGACCGACAGGTGTTCGATCGCGGCGACGCTGCCGAGGCGGTCGGCGAGGCGCTGCAGCAGGGCGAGGCGGTTGCCGCGGATCGCGGGATCGTCGGCGTTGACCATCACCTTATCGAAGAAGGTGTCGACCTCCGGGCGCAGGCGCGCGAGGCGGCCGAGCGCGGCGACGTAGTCGCGGTTCGCGAGGAGCGGGTCGGTGTCGGCGATGGCCTGCTCGACGACCGCATGCAGGGCGCGTTCGGCGTCCTCGGCGAACAGTGCGGGGTTCACCGCGTCCGGAATCGCGCCATCGGCCTTCTTCAGGATGTTGCGGATGCGCTTGTTCGCAGCGGCGAGGGCTTCGGCCTCGGGCAGCTTGGCGAATTCGCCGATGGCTTTCAGGCGGCGGTCGAAGTCGAGCAGGGAGCCGGAGGTCGTCGCTGCGTTCGTCGGGCCTTCCGGCCCTCCCACAACAGCATCGGCGACCGCGCCTGCGTCAGGACGCGAAGCTCCCCCTGTGGGAGGGCCGGAAGGCCCGACAGGGCGCATCAGCGCGGCCACAGCCTCGAACTGCTGCGGGGTCACACTCTGATCGGCGTAGTAGGCGCGGAGGCGGTCGAGGATGAAGTCGAAGGCATCCCGCCGGAATTCGCGGATTTTACGACTCGCTTCTTCATAATCTCTATAGTGCTCGTCAAGCACCCTCGCAACTTCTAGCCCTTCTCTTTTTGCTTCTGCAATTTTTTTCATTGCTTCTCTGTTGGCAACCGGAAGCATTCTCTCGGTGATGATGCAGAATGCGTAATAAAGATGTTCCGTCAACGAGATATCCAAATTGCATTCAATAATTGTTCTGGCCAAGCCCAAGGCATTCCTTCTCAGAGAGAACGGATCCTTGTTACCTGTAGGCTTTAGATCAGCAACAAAACCGCCGCAAATTACATACAGTCTTTCGGCAACTGCAAGTACCTGGCCGAGGCCGCAAGAAGCAACCTTGTCTCCAGAGAATCGAGGCATATATGCTTCGTCGATCGCATTTGCCAATTGCTCACGATGATCGGCAGGAAGCTCGCTAAGCGAAGGGTCTCGCATCGCGTAATAACGGCCTGCAATGCCTTGCAGTTCTGGGAACTCATTGACAATCCTTGACTGCAAATCAGCTTTTGCAAGGAGCGCGCATTTCGAACTCAACTCCACATCAAAGCCGATAGCATCAGAAAGCAATTCGGCAAGCTCAGCTACACATTCGACCTTGTCCCAAACGGTGCCGAGCTTGGCCTGATACGTCACCGTCTTCAGGCCTTCGTTCATCGATGCGAGGCCCTGCTTCAGATCCTCGTCGAAGAAGAACTTGGCGTCGGCGAAGCGCGGGCGGATCACGCGCTCGTAGCCCTTGCGGACTTCGGCCTCGTCCTTCGAATCGATGTTGGCGATGCCGATGAAGTGTTCGGTGAGCTTCCCCTGCGCATCCAGCACCGGGAAGAACTTCTGGTTGGCTTCCATGGT
>JBIJBH010000456.1:0-3110 GCA_044345315.1 Lysobacteraceae bacterium | reverse complement strand
ACGATCAAGACGATGAACAACAGCGCGATCAGCGCAAGGGAGGTCCAGTTGTCCTTGATTCTCTTCCGGAATGTCATGAAAGCGGTTCGCATGATCTGTGCAGGACTGCGGTCTCGTCGCAAGGCTTCGCATTGTCGAACGAGAGTGGCATTTCGGGAGGAGATGTGGGTGTCCCCGTCCTAAAATATCATGGCATCTGGCGGCAGATATGCCTCTAAATCCAGCCTTTCAGCTACACCAGACCGGATGAGAACCCCCCCCCCATGGGATTGGCCTCTCTCCATGGAGAGCCGCCATCAAACTGCAGTGGTCATTCTGGATCATCCGCCGGGACGACGTTGCTGATGGTTCGATTGCGCTGTGGCATCCGTGGCACCCATCGCAGCGGCAAGCGGGCACTTCTTCCACGCCGAACGCGACCCCCTACTTCTCCCTCCGCCAATTCACCGACCCCCGATTCTCCACCGTGCTCGATTCGATCTCGATATCGAATCCTTTCCGCAGCAGATACTTCAACGTCAGCACCTGCCCGGTGCCGAGCAGCGACACCCCGTAGCCGACGTACAGCCGCGGCGAGAGGTATTTGCCGATGCCGACGACGGTGCCGCCGAGGGCGCGGGATTCGCTGACGCCGGCGTCGTCGAGGCCGATCTTCGCGCCGAGCTGGGAGGCGAGGAGGTTGCCGGCGGAGAGCGCGGCAGTGGCGGCGCTGAGGCGGCGGTTCTCGTCGGCGCTGGCGGTGGACAGCGGGCGGCCGAGGGCGAGGTAGGCGAGGGCTTCGGATTCGCTGGTCGCGGGGTCGCTCCACACCGTGGCCTCGGGCGCGGAGGCGCGGCCGCGCACGTCGATGCCGGCGGTGATGTTGCCGATCTCGCGTTCGGCGCGCACGTCCAGCAGCGGGTCGGCGAAGGCGGTGTTGGACCACAGCAGGCGGCCGCGGGTGATCGCGAGGTTCTGGCCGTAGGCGCGATAGCGGCCGGCGACATCGAGCGAGCCCGTGGCCACGGTTTCGCGGCCCGGGCGCGCGCGCATGCGCACGCTGCCGCCGAGACTGCCGTCGAGGCCGAAGCCGTGCAGGCGCACGTCTTCGCCCATTTCAAGCGCGAGATCGAGATCCAGCAGCGTCGCCGCGCCGCGTTCGGGATCGACCGGATCGAGCACGACCACGTCTTCCGATGCGGACACGCCGGCGTCGAGGCGTTCGAGATCGAACTTCGCGCTGTCGATGCGCACGCGGCCGGCGACCGCGATCGGTGCGCCCGCGGTCCAGCGCACGACGACGGCGGGATCGACCACCGCGCGCAGTTGGCGGGTGTCGGAGATCAGCACGTCCTCGCCGGTGATCGCGAGCCGCAGCGGTGTGTCGTCGCTCTGCCAGCCGAGCGTGCCGTCGACGCGCAGCGTGCCTTCGCCGCTGCGCACGCGACCGGCGATGGTGGCGCTGCCGTCGGGCTGCGCGTCGAGGCGCACATCGCCTTCGCGCAGGCTGAGCGCGAGCGCGGGCAGTTCGGCGGTGAAATCGGTGAGTCGCGCCTGTCCGCCGAGGGTCGGACGCGCGCGGCTGCCGCCGAGGGCGATGCGGCCTTCGAGCCGGCCTGCGGGTTCGACGATGTCGGGCGAGAACAGTTCGAGCCAGGTCAGGGCGCGGGTGTCGACATCGACTTCGCCGCGCAGCGGCGCGTCCGCGTCCCAGCCGCTGTCGATGCGCGCGGAGACGCGACCGTCCGGCGCGAGCGCGGCGGCGAGTTCGGCATCGAAGCGATGCGGATCGAAACGCGCTTCGAGACGCAGATCGCGCACCGCCAGCACTTCATTGCGACCGCGCGCATCCAGCGCGAGCGCGGCGGCATCGGCGCGCAGTCGCGCCTCGCCGCGCCAACTGCCACCCTGCGGTCGGATCTTCGCGTCGAGATCGACGCTGCCGCGCAGGGTCCAGCGCCGGCCCGGCTCACGCTCGGGCAGATACGGCGCGAGCAGATTCAGCGGCAAGGCCGCGCCGCGCACGTCCACACGCTGCGGCCAGTCGACATCTGCGCACAGGCGCAGGCCGGGATCGGTCGCGGCGAAACAGCTCGTCGGCAGGCGCAGCCGCCATCCGTTCCCGATCGGCGTGGCCGCGAACCGCGCGGGCGCCTGCAGCGTCCATGCCGGGCCCTGGGTCGGCGCAAGACGCAGCGCATCGAGCGCGCCTTCCCAGCCGGTGCCGCGTCGCGCGAGCGTGCCGGCGAGCGCGAGTACGCCGAATTCGGTATCGGCCTCGCCATCGACGCGCAGGGCTTCGACCGCGCCTTCCGCGCGCAGCCGCACCGTGCGCAGGGCGAGACCGGCGTCGACGTCGCTGCCTGCGACGGTCAACGCGCCGCGGGTACCGGCGCGCCACGGCAGTCGACCGCGCACCTGCAGGGACTGCGCGCGCCAGTCCTGCCAGCGCAGCGCACGGCCGTCGAGATCGGCGTCGATCTCGGGCTGTGCGCGGGGGCCGGTCAGACGCAGCGTGCCGCGCACCTGACCCTGCGCCTGCGGATGCAGATCGGCCAGTTGCAGGGGCGTCAGCCGCGCATCGAGGTCGTAACGCGCATCGATGCGGCCGCGGGCGTCGATCCGGCTGGCGCCGATCGACAGCGCGATCTCGCCTTCGACATCGGTGCGGCCGTCGCTGCGCGCGGGCAGGCCGAAGCGGAGGTCGGCGCGTCCGGCCAGCCTGCGGCCGCGCAGTTGTCCGCCGAGATCGGTCGCGAGCGCCTCGATATCGAGTCCGCCGTCCTTGCGCGTCTCGCCGCGCGTGCGCAGCGTGGCGTCGATCGCGCCGCGCCAGTCGGGCAGCACATAGCCGGGATCGACGCCGCGCAGCTGCGCCTGCGCGTCCCAGCGCAGCGTCGGCGACCACGACAGCGTGCCGCCGCCGTCGAGCCGTCCGCCGGGCATGGTCGCGCGCAGGCGTTCGAAGCGCGCGCCGCGGCCATCGCCGCGCGCCAGCAGCGCGATGTCGGCGCGATCGACGGTGCCGCCGCGGTCGCGCTGCAGCCGCGCATCGCCTTCCGCGGTCCACGCGCGCAGGCCGCCGCCGACTTCGAAATCGCCGTCGCCGACGATCGTCGCTGCGGTCTTGT
>JBIJBH010000455.1:0-3118 GCA_044345315.1 Lysobacteraceae bacterium | reverse complement strand
CGCTGCTGCGCCAGGTGCTGCCGCTGGACGAAGAACTGCGGCCGATGCCCGGTTTCGGCCTCGACGCGGTCGGCGACGGCGCGGCGAAGGCCGCCACCGGGGTCATCCGCAAGTACCGCGGGCGGGCGCTGCTGATCGCCACCGGCAGCTGCGCGGTGCACTGCCGCTACTGCTTCCGCCGCCATTTCCCCTATGCCGACGAGACCGCAGCCGCCGGGCAATGGGCCGAGGCGGTGGCCGCGATCGCCGCCGACCCGACGATCGACGAGGTCATCCTCTCCGGCGGCGACCCGCTGTCGCTGGCGACCCCGAAACTGGCCGAACTGACCGCGCAGCTGGCCGCGATCCCGCACCTGCGGCGGCTGCGCCTCCATACCCGCCTGCCGGTGGTGCTGCCCGAGCGGGTCGACGCCGAGCTGACCGCCTGGCTCGCCGCCCTGCCCTGGCCGGTGGCGGTGGTCATCCACGCCAACCACGCCCGCGAGTTCGACGCCGCGGTCGATGCGGCGATGGCGCGCCTGCGCGCGGCCGGCATCACGCTGCTGAATCAGGCGGTGCTGCTGCGCGGGGTCAACGACAGTGTCGACGCACTGGCTAATCTCTCCGAGCGCGGTTACGCCGCCGGCGTGCTGCCCTACTACCTGCACCAGCTCGACCGGGTCGCCGGCAGCGCGCACTTCGAGGTGGCCGACGCCGAGGCGATCGCGCTGCACGCGGCGCTGATGGCGCGTCTGCCGGGCTATCTGGTGCCGAAACTGGTGCGCGAGGTCGCCGGCGATCCCGGCAAGCGTCCCCTGCCGTCCGGCCCGTTGTCCGCGCACCCGCCGCTGGCGCAAGCTTGACCGCCCGTCGCCCCGCCGGGGCGGACGAACGGCGCATCCGCCGTTACCATAGCCCCAGCCCCCGGAGAGTCCCGCATGTCGAAAGCCAATGCCCCCGCGCTGCGTCTGATGCTGGTGGATGACAGTGTCGAAGAGGCCGAAGGCATCGTCAGCGGGCTGCGCAACGCCGGGATCGCGGTGCGTCCGCTGCGGCCGACCACCGGCGAGGAGCTGACCACGATGCTGGTCGGCCAGCCGGTCGATCTGGTCCTGGCCGCCCATTCCAGCCGCGGCCTGCCCTTCGCCGAGGTCGAGCAGCGGGTCTCGACCAGCGGCAAGGACATCCCCCTGATCGCGGTGGTCGAGGACGTCGACACCGACCTCTTCGCCGAGCTGCTCGGCGGCAACGTCCGCGCCCTCGCCCTGCGCCACAAGCCGCAGCAGCTGCTGGCCACCCTGCGCCGCGAATGGGCCGACCTGCAGGCGCGCAGCGCCCAGCGCCAGCTCGAAGCGCAGGTGCGCGAAACCGAACGCCGCTGCGACGCGCTGATCGAATCCTCGCGCGAGCCGATCGCCTACGTGCACGAGGGCATGCACATCCGCGCCAACGCGGCGTATCTGGAGATGTTCGGCTACGCATCCTTCGAGGACATCGAGGGCATGTCGCTGCTGGATCTGGTCGCGCCCGACCACGTCGCCGGCTTCAAACAGTTGCTGAAAAGCATGAGCAAGGGCGAACCGCCGCCGCCGCGCTACGAGCTGGAGGCCCACGACATCGAGGGCAACAGCTTCCCGGCGGTGATGGAGTTCACGCTCGCCCAGTACGAGGGCGAGGCCTGCCAGCAGGTGATCTTCCGTCGCCAGGAGCCGGCGGTGGATCCTGAGCTGGCGCGCAAGGTCGAGGAACTGCGCCAGCGCGACCAGGTCACCGGCCTGCTCAACCGCCCGACCTTCCTGCACGCGCTGGAGGACGCGGTCTCCGACGCCGCGCGCAACGGCACCCAGCACGGCCTGCTGCTGATCGAGCCCGACCACTACCAGCGGCTGCTGCACGAGATCGGCCTCGATTCGGCCGACACGATCATGGCCGCGATCGCCGAACGCCTGCGCAGCGAAGTCGGCGACGGCGGGATCGACAAGGGCATGATCGCCGCGCGCTTCTCCGAGAACAGCCTCGCGGTGCTCGTGCGCGGCGCCGACCACAGCGCCACCGAAACCCTCGGCATCCGCATCTGCAACACTTTCGCCGCGGAAGTGTTCGCGATCGGCCAGCGCTCCAGCGTGATCAGCGCCAGCATCGGCGGCGTGCAGATCAGTCAGAAGAACGCCAACGTCAGCCAGATCCTGGCCAAGGCCTCGGCCGGCGTGCAGTCGGCCGCCGGGGTCGGCGGCAACCGGCTGGAGCTGTTCGACCCCAACGCGGTGGACCGCGCCGAGGCCGAGCGCATCCAGGCCTGGGTGGAGCGGCTGCGCGAGGCGATCGCGCAGAAGCGGCTGGTGCTGCACTTCCAGCCGGTGATCAATCTGCAGGGCGACAACCACCCCGTCTACGACACCTTCCTGCGCCTGGACGCGGGCGACGGCGAATTGATCTCGCCGACGACCTTCCTGCAGATCGCCGAAGACCACGGAATGCTGCCGGAGATCGACCGCTACGTGGTCGAGCGCGCGATCGAGCTGATCGCCCAGCGCGAGCACGAAGGCCGCCCGGTGACCCTGCTGGTGAAGGTCTCGCAGGCCTCGCTGCAGAACGATGCGCTGGCCGCGACGGTCGGGGAACAACTGGCCGCCCGCGGCGCCTCCGGCGAATACCTCACCCTGCAGCTGCAGGAGGCCAAGGTGTTCACCCATCTGCACGCCGTCCAGCAGTTCGCCGCCGCGGTCAACGCCTACGGCTGCCGTCTGGGCCTGGAGCAGTTCGGCGCCGGCCTCGACTCGTTCCAGTTGCTGACCCACGTGCAGCCGCAACTGCTGAAGATCGACCGCAGCTTCATCGAGGATCTGCCCAAGAACAACGAAAGCCAGCAGCGGGTGCGCGACATCGCGCGGAAAGCGCGCGATCTGGACATCCTCACCATCGCCGAATTCGTGCAGGACGCGGCGAGCATGTCGATCCTGTTCTCGGCCGGCGTGGACTACGTCGAGGGCCACTTCCTCGCCGCGGCCGGGCCGGAGATGAACTACGACTTCGAGTGACGCCGGCCGCGAACGAAAAAACCCGCCTTCCGGCGGGTTTTTTCGTTTAGCAGGCTGTTGAAAAACAGCCTGATAACGCAGCCATGGATGGCTGCGACGAC
>JBIJBH010000454.1:0-3135 GCA_044345315.1 Lysobacteraceae bacterium | reverse complement strand
ATTCTCGGCCGGCTGGTTGGCGATTCCCTGCTGCGCGGCTTCGGCATGCTCGGCGGCAACCTGTTCCTGATCGCGCTGGTGCTGATCTCGATCACCCTCGCCACCGGGCTGTCGTGGCTGGCGGTCATGGACCGGATCGGCGCGCTGGTGCTGAAGATTCCGCCGCTGTTCCGCAAGGGCACCCAGCAGGCCAGCGAGTGGCAGGCGGCGCGCGCGATGCGCGAGGAGCGCGAAGAAGTGCGCAAGGTCGAGACCGAGCGGCGGGCGAAGCGCGAGCCGGTGAAGATCGAACCGCCGCCGGCTCCGGTGGTGGAGAAGAGCGATCGCGCCAAGCGCGAACAGCAGATTCCGCTGTTCCACGTGCCGGACGGCTCCGGCATTCCGCCGCTGTCGCTGCTGGACGACCCCAAGCCGCAGGCCAAGGGCTACGACGAGGACACCCTCGAAACCCTTTCGCGCCAGATCGAGTTCAAGCTCAAGGATTTCCGGATCGACGCCCAGGTGGTCGGGGCCTATCCCGGCCCGGTCATCACCCGTTTCGAGATCGAACCGGCGCCCGGCATCAAGGTCAGCTCGATCAGTTCGCTCGACAAGGACATCGCCCGCGGTCTGAGCGTCAAGTCGGTGCGCGTGGTCGACGTGATTCCGGGCAAGTCGGTGATCGGCCTGGAAACGCCGAACACCAAGCGCGAGATGATCTATCTGAGCGAACTGCTGCGCTCGAAGGAATACGACAAGGCGACCAGCCCGCTCACCCTCGCGCTGGGCAAGGATATCGCCGGTCGCCCGACCGTGGCCGACCTCGCGCGCATGCCGCATCTGCTGGTCGCCGGCACCACCGGTTCGGGCAAGTCGGTGGCGGTGAACGCGATGGTGCTGTCGCTGCTGTACAAGGCTTCCGCCAAGGACCTGCGGATGCTGATGATCGATCCGAAGATGCTGGAACTGTCGGTATATCAGGGCATCCCGCACCTGTTGGCGCCGGTCGTGACCGACATGAAGGAAGCGGCGAACGGCCTGCGCTGGTGCGTGGCCGAGATGGAGCGTCGCTACAAGCTGATGAGCGCGGTCGGCGTGCGCAACCTCGCCGGCTTCAACAAGAAGGTGAAGGACGCGCAGGACGCCGGCCAGCCGCTGCTCGACCCGCTGTTCCGGCCGAATCCCGAGCTGCAGGAAGCCCCGCCGGCCCTGGAGCCGATGCCGTTCATCGTCATCTTCATCGACGAATTCGCCGACATGATGATGATCGTCGGCAAGAAGGTCGAAGAACTCATCGCCCGCCTGGCGCAGAAGGCCCGCGCCGCCGGCATCCATCTGATCCTCGCCACCCAGCGGCCGTCGGTGGACGTCATCACCGGCCTGATCAAGGCGAACATCCCGACCCGGATCGCGTTCCAGGTCTCCAGCAAGATCGACTCGCGCACGATCCTCGACCAGAGCGGCGCCGAGACACTGCTCGGTCACGGCGACATGCTGTATCTCCCGCCGGGCACCGCGATGCCCGAGCGCGTGCACGGCGCCTTCGTCAGCGACGAGGAAGTGCACCGGGTGGTCGAACATCTGAAACAGATCGGCGGCGGCCCCGACTACATCGAGGGCGTGCTCGAAGAGGTGCAGACCATGGGCGACGGCGTCGTGGTCGGCCCCACCGGCCTGCCCGAGAGCGGTAGCGGTGCCGGCGACGAGAGCGACCCGCTGTACGACGAGGCGGTCAAGATCGTCACCGAAAGCCGCCGTGCCTCGATCTCCGGCGTGCAGCGCCGACTCAAGATCGGCTACAACCGCGCCGCCCGGCTGATCGAGGCGATGGAGCAAGCCGGGATCGTGTCCGCGCCCGAACACAACGGCGACCGCACCGTGATCGCGCCGCCACCGCCGCGTTGAGCCGGCATCGCGCCGGCCGCCGGCTTCGTTCAGCAAGCTCCGTTCAGCAAACTCTGTTCAGACTGGCCCCGTCGTTTCCGGAGCAACCCGCGCCATGATCGCCCGCTGCAGCCGCCGTCCGTTCGCGCTTCCCTTTTTCCTCCTGTTCGCATCGCTCCTGATGCTGTCCGCCGCACCCGCGCAGGCCGGCGGGCGCGAATCGCTCGACGGCTTCACCCGTGGCCTCAAGGGTCTGGACGGGCGCTTCAGCCAGGAGGTCTTCGACAGCAAGGGCCGGCGCAAGGAAAGCAGCTCGGGCCGGGTCGCGCTGGCCGCGCCGCGGCGCTTCCGCTGGGAGTACCTCCAGCCGTATCCGCAGGTGATCGTCGCCGACGGGGCGAAAGTCTGGGTCTACGATCCCGACCTCAAACAGGCCACCGTCCGCGCCCAGGGCCCGGAGGAACAGAACAGCCCGCTCGCCGCACTGATCGATCCGCGCCGGCTCGATCGCGATTTCCTGGTCACCGACGGCGGCCGCCGCGACGGTCTCGACTGGCTGGATCTGGCGCCGCGCCAGCCCGACAACGCCACTTTCCAGCAGGCGCGGCTCGGCTTCGACGGCAAGGGTCTGGCGCGCATGAGCGTGGTGGACAACCTGGGACAGCGCACCGAGATCCGTTTCAGCGGCTGGAAGCGCAATCCGTCCTTCGCCGCCGACACGTTCCGCTTCACGCCGCCCAAGGGCGTCGACGTGGTCGGCGAGCGTTGAAGCGCCGCGTCCGTCCCGCGACCTCCACCTTTCCCGTTCTCACTGACATGATCCGCACGCACACGTTCCCGCACAGCCAGCGCAGCAGCCGCACCGCTGTCACGCCGTGGCCGGCGCTCGCGCTGGTCGCGGCGCTGCTGTGCGCGACCGCGCGCGTGCCGGCTGCGCCGCCGGGCAATGCGCGGCCGACCGCGCCAGCTGCCAGCGGGCCGGCACGCGCGGCGATGGCCGAGGAACGCGAGATGCTCGACAGCGTGGTCGCCGCGTCGCTGGTCGGCGCGCTGTCCGAACAACTCGGCGACCGCGCGGTGCGGGTCAAGCTGGAGCGGGTCGACGTGCAGACCACCAGCCTGCGCGATCGTCAGGTGAGCGGACAAGGTGCGCTGCAGATCGACAATGCGGAGGAATGGCTCGGCTTCCGCTTCACCACGCTGTACGACGCGATGCTCGAAAGCGCAGGCTATCCCGAACTGAGCATCGGCACGGTCGGGCCGGAGGGCAGG